>JBAUTA010000864.1:0-1586 GCA_049581985.1 Kovacikia sp. | reverse complement strand
GCAAGAAAGGATGCGGCGATCGAAACTGATTTACTCCTGGAGACCTTCCCACTTGACTGTCCCTATACCTGGGAGCAAATTCTGGACGCTGGTTTTCCTGCGGATTTGACTTGGGAGGAGCAGTAGTTGGAGGAGATGTTCACACTAGGCTCAATTTCTGTCACACTAAAACCCTTAGCTTCTGATGAGCGATCGTCAGAAGAGGATTGGAACTTTGAAAGAGTTCAGCTTGGAACAATCGCAGTAACCGTTAGTTGGCAATTGATATGCCAACTAACGGGTTATCCTATGATTCAGACAGTAATATTTCATCTTCTTTGAGAGAGTGCAGCTAAAAAGTTGACAAACACAATAAAATCCTTTAAGGATGAAAAGAACGTCACGAATACTTCATTAGGCGTTCTTGAGTTCTTTCAGTATGTAGGAAACTTAACATAACTTATCAACAAAAGGAAATACCTCTGCTTTCACAGCCAATTAATTTGAGCACGCCACAGAGAACTCAGCGATCGCGCAAGACATCAGAACCACGCTACTGGACGACTCAAGAAGTCGTGAAGAAGTTAAAACTGCCTAACGATCGAGTCCTTCGCGCTGCCCGCGCCAATGGTAGTGCCTACCGACAAGATCACTATATCGTTGCAGCCATTGGCAAACGAAATAAGTGGGAAATTTTTCGGCGTTATCGGGCATAGTTAGGCTTCCATACAGGTGCTTTGCCCTTGCTCAATCATGGGCAAAGCACCTGAACAAGACTTCACCTGATTTTCAGCAATCCCACCGAATGTTTACGGATATTGTTGAGAACTGGGGAAATATAAAATTAATCACAAAAAAATATTCTATGAGTATTGAAACTCCTCTGACTGTGAAGGTGCAGGGCAATTTTGCTCTGTTTACTCGACCAGAGTTTTCTGCAGAGCGCGTCATACACCGTAATGACCCCAAGTGCCGCACGCGGCATTTTGGAAAGTATTTTCTGGAAGCCAGAAATGCGGTGGCGTGTCCTGGAAATTCAGGTTTTGCAGCCCATTAAACAGTTTTCGATTTTACGGAACGAGATCAACACCCACCAGAGCGATCGCGCGGCTAAAAGTTGGAGCGAACTGGGTGATGGTTACTTTGCAGAAGAAGATCGCGCGCAACGGCATAGCCTCTGTCTACGAGATGTGGGGTACATCATCAAAGCGCAGATTGACCTTAAACCTCACGCTACTGAGAATGTAGCAAAATATCGTGATCAGTTCCGGCGACGAGTTGATCGGGGTCAATGCTTTAATCAGCCCTACCTGGGCACACGGGAGTTTAGCGCTGCTTTCTGTCCGGTAATGGGTGACGAAATGCCGATTTCTGAACCAGAAGAACTTGATCTAGGCTGGATGCTTTTTGATGTTGAGTTCACTGAAGTACCGAAAAACGGTAGGGCTAGCTATTACGCCCACGATGCCAATGGTTCGCGGGTGGCTCAGGGAACAGCAATGCCAAAATTCTTCCACGCTAAGCTGCAAAATGGTGTGCTGACGGTGCCGCAAGAATTATATACCCCAGTCGCTGTGGGAGGTCGGGCATGATTCTGACCGAGTTAT
>JBAUTA010000863.1:0-5242 GCA_049581985.1 Kovacikia sp. | reverse complement strand
GGGCAGGGCACCCTGCACCCCTGTACTCCATTGATATGAAAACCGCTGTAGCGGTTTGCACTTAGGTGAAGTACAAAAATGTGAGGTACAGTGGGGCGCGAAGCACCCTCACTGTACCTCACACCCTTGAAAAGGGCTATATCCCCCAGAGGACGGCCCAAAATCCTTAATCGTTTTAGTTGGAGAGAGTTCATGTTGAAGCTTTATGGTGGGGCACGCAGTCGGGCATCAATTATTCGCTGGTATCTAGAGGAACTGGGCGTTGCCTACGAATTTGTTGTGCTCGATATGGCAGCAGGTGAGCATCGCCAACCTGACTATCTGGCGATTAATCCGGTTGGCAAGGTGCCAGCGATCGTCGATGGCGATTTTAAGCTCTGGGAATCGGGTGCAATTCTGTTGTACCTTGCGGAGAAGTACGGAAAGTCGGAGCTTTCTCTGGAGCAACGGGCAATTCTGAATCAATGGATTTTATTCTCAAATGCGACGTTGGGACCCGGCGTTTTTGGAGCGGAAAATCGAGACAAAGAAGCCCCTCGTCTTTTAGGAATGCTGAATCAAATATTTGAGCGTCAGCCGTTTGTTTTGGGTCAGGCATTCAGTGTGGCAGATGTGGCAGTTGGTTCACTGCTGACATACATTCCGGTGATGCTTCAGTTAGATTTGAGTCCCTATCCGGCTGTATTGAACTATATGCAACACATCAGTGAACGACCCGCTTTTCAAACAGCAATTGGCGGACGCAAGTAGATGGGGGTGCGGTTTCCAACCTGGTTACAGAGAGTTCTGGTTTTTTTGCTGGTAGTTGGCATTGTCTTTCGCTTCGTCAATCTGAACCATAAGGTTTACTGGCATGACGAGGCCTATACCAGTCTGCGGGCAGCGGGCTACACCCGTTGGGAAATTGATCAGGAGTTATTCCAGAACCGGGTGGTTGTGATCGGAGAATTGCAAAAGTTTCAACAGATCAAGCCAGGAAGCACGATCGCGGATACGATTCATTCTTTGGCGCAGGAAGACCCGCAGCACCCCCCCCTCTATTTTTTAATGGCGCGGGTCTGGATGCAGTGGTTTGGGGGTTCGCTCACTGCCTCACGCCTACTGCCAGTATTTCTCAGCCTGTTCACCTTACCATTCATGTACGCTCTGGCGTGGGAACTGTTTGCTTCCCACGAAATTGCGCTGTTAGCCACAACCTTTTTAGCCCTATCTCCGTTTGATGTGTTATTTGCCCAAACAGCACGCCAATATGGGCTGCTGACCGTGTTTGTGATCGCCAGCCAATGGCTCCTACTCAGGGCATTGCGGGTTGACACCAAGGGACGGAACAACCAGTTCAAAATAACCCAGAGTTGGGATGCCTGGCAAAGTTGGGGGCTGTATGCGTTATCGGTTGCTCTCGGTCTATATACGCATCCATTCTTTGGCTTAACCGTTGTGGGCCAGGCCGTTTACCTGGGCTTGGAAGCCTTGCTTAAACCCCCACAGGTCAGTTGGCAAAGAGCCTGGGCCAGGGCAGTTGGGATTCTCAGAAACTTCTGCCTGGCGATCGCCGTTGCCCTGATTCTCTATGCTCCCTGGTTGTTTGTGCTGGTGACCAATTATGAACGGGCAATGGCAACCACTGATTGGGCGCGGTTTTCCCCTGGCATTGGGACCCTGTTGAATCAGTGGATGCTCAGCTTTACTGCCCTGTTTATTGATCTCTATACTCACTCTCGCTTGCTCGAACTTTGCCTGCGACTCCCCATCGTCCTCCTGATTGGCGTTTCTATTTACACGATCTGTCGCCGCTGCGATCGCTCAACCTGGCTGTTGATCGTGACCTCCATTCTGGTTCCTTTTCTGCTGCTGGTATTATCTGACCTGATTGCAGGCGGCAAGCGCTCAACGGTCAGCCGCTACCTGATTTCCTGCTATCCTGGCATCCAACTAGCGGTTGCCTATTTCCTGGGAGCTCAACTGTCACTCAGAACCCGATACAAAAGTCGGATACACCGAAATCAGACACTTCGTCAGCCTGTACAAACTTTCTGGCAGCAACTAAAAACCTTTTTCCAGAACCCGTCCCCCCTATCTCTTACCCCTTACGCGACTGCCTACCCCCGATCGATCTGGTATGGCGTTCTGATACTGGTCGTCACCGCCAGCCTCATTTCTCTTTCCACCAGCGCCTCTGCAGATGCCTGGTGGAACAAAGACCTGAGCTACAACAATCCTCAGGTTGCCCGTGATATTAAGGCATCCCCCTCTCCGATCGTGATCAGTGATATTGGTGACGACTTTACGAATACGGGAGATATGATTTCTCTCAGCTATCTTTTGAACAAAGATATCCCTTTCATCATGATGAGTGACGATCTGAGCTGGATAAAAACAGAGCGTTTTCGTTCCCAGCTTCGGGGACGGACAGCGTTTACTTACCGGCCCACTCAAAAGCTGCACCAAGCACTAGAACAAAGCTATGGTCCCATGCAGCTATTGCCGCCAGAGCGGTTCTGGCGTTTGCGTCAGAATTAGGTAACGCTCCCATTTGTATTTCCTCCGATCACCTGGTACAATTGCTTAATATTTGAAGGGGAGTAGCTGCTGGCTTAGCGCCAGCCCATCTGAATCAACATACTGGTGATGAGCCTGGTTCAGATGACAAGAAGCTTCTGGCTATTGTCTTCAGCACTCAGGTTAATAGATTCCTATCAGGTGGATAGATTCTAAAAGTCTGATTGCTGACCACTAGCAGTCCGTCAGGATCGATTTGAGGGTCGCTTAAATCTACAAAACCCCTATCCCAGGTGGTTTGAGGATTTTCAACCCTACAAAATGGCCTTGACAGACTACTAGCCACTAAGTGCTAATTGCAAGCGAGACCTTCACTGAGTTCACATTTGTTGTGAGCTTGGTGGAGCTGTCGCAGTCCTCATCAAGCTCACTCAGATGATTGGCAAAACGATCCTGAGGAGCACTAGGATATGCTGACCGCTTTTACTGCTGGGCTATTACTGATTACAATTTCTGAGCTAGGCGATAAAACGTTCTTTATCGCCATGATCTTGGCAATGCGGCACTCGCGCCGTCTTGTCTTTGTTGGCGTCGTTGCAGCCCTGGCTGCGATGACCATCATCTCGGTATTGATGGGTCAGGCGATTTCGCTATTGCCCAGAAATTACATTCACTTTGCTGAAGTCGCTTTGTTTCTTGGGTTTGGCATCAAGCTGCTCTATGATGCCAGCCAGATGTCACCTATCCCAAATTGTACGGAAATCGAATCAGCGAAGGAGACAGTTGAACAGGCCAATCAAGCCATGCGACGAAAAGCTGTATGGAGCGTTATTTTGCAGTCGTTTGCATTGACTTTTATGGCGGAATGGGGCGATCGCACCCAAATTGCCACCATTGCCCTGTCAGCTTCCAACAATCCCTGGGGGGTCACCCTGGGTGCAATTGCGGGACATACCCTCTGTGCTGCGATCGCGGTCATCGGTGGTTGCCTTGTCGCCGGACGCCTCTCCGAACGATTCATTATCGGCTCAGGGGGCTTTCTATTCCTGATTTTTGGCGCTGTGGCGTTAGTGGAAGGGTGAAGGTATAGCCCTGCGAGCGATACCCATCTCCTGCTAAAACCCACAGTAAGTGGCTGGGCGTAATTAAACTAAAGATGCCAGTAGTAGGGATTTGGGGACTACGCCTCCAAACCACTGATGACAATTAATTAGGCCGACCCCCTTAAATCACTTAACTTAAATCACTTAGCCGGAGCAGGCGCGGGGGCAGTACTGGGTGCTGGACTAACTGAGGTTGAATTACTAGCAAGCTGGTTGATTTGATCTTTATATTTTGCAGGAGCCAGGGCCGCAGCGCTGTTGAAGAGCGGCTTGGCTTCCTCATTTTTGCCCTGGGCTTTGAAAATGATCGCCTTTGCTAAAACTGGACGAAAGTCTTGTGCGTCCTTCTTAGCAGCCTCATCGTAAACAGCGATCGCCTCGTCGTAGCGCTTCTGTTCGGCATAAACCCTACCCAGTAGCAATTGAACTGAAGGCACATCAACACTTCCAGCCTGAATCTGGTTTGCCTGGGGCGCGGTTTTGAGCGTATCTTGTAGCAAACCGACTGCGGCTTCTGGACGTTTTTGCTGCAAAAGCAATGTGACCAGCCCATCCAGCGCATTGACATCCCCAGGTTTTGTTTTCAGAATGTCGCGGTAGGTTTGGGCAGCTCCCTCCAGATCACCGACCTGCTGTTTTGCCTGCGCCAAGAGCACAGTGTAATTCGTTTCATTCGGGTTTAGCTTTGCCAGTTTCTCCAAAGGTGGGATGGCACCTTTCACATCCCCTAACCCCAACTTTGCCTCCAGCAGCCCTTTCAACGCAGTCTGATTATCCGGCTCGCGCTGCAAAACCGACTCGTAACCATCTGCCTGTTTTTGCAGCTGATCTTTGCTGGCGATCGGACTTGCAGAAGAACTTGGAGAGGGACTCGCGACCGATCTTGCCTGATTCCCTTTCTGTGCTACTTCAAACAGGGGAATCAGGGAAAAACCAACAAAGGCTACAACTGCCAGGATCAGGACGATATTGATAATTAAGCGCTTACGCTTTTCAGCCACAGACTTGCCTCGAAACTCTAATGACATATTAACCAGAAACTAAGGTTGCTATGGGAAAACAGAATAAGGGTACTAGTAGACCAAAACAAAAGTTTTGGAGGGGGGTAAAGGGGGGAAACCCCCACTCCCCCATGTTGCAAAATTTATGGTTTGCAACACTAGTAGACCAAAACTTTCGTTTTGGAGGGGAAGAAGACAGCAAGCGGAGGACTCGCCTGAGAACCTCTCTAAAACGGGTAAAACACTCTCATACCCTAAAATACATTCCACGTAATGTGCAACTATTGGACCTTCTCCCCCCTCTTATCCCCAAGGAGAAGGGCTTTCAGCCCGTTTTCCCATTCCATTCCCAAAACCCATTCCCCAAAACCCATTCAATTTTCCAGAGGATAACTCAAAACTCAAAGTTTAAAACCTAAAACGTCCTCATAGTTTCAAAATCGTTGCAGTTCTTTAATTAGGGTGTAAATGTCGGGGGCACAAGGGAGCAAGCCGCAGGAAGCAGCCACCAGCCATCCGTTAATCTAGTCCCCATGTATTACTTGGTTACGGCCCCTCCCCCTCCCCGCTATTCAGTATTTCCTGCCTGATTCTCTTTCGCCCCTCCCCCTTTTCCCCTCTTCCCCCCCTCTCCTCCCC
>JBAUTA010000862.1:0-6371 GCA_049581985.1 Kovacikia sp. | reverse complement strand
GCGCTGAAGCTGGCGAGATTGTGGCCCTCGGACGTCTGGAGGGAATTCAAACCGGAGATACGCTGACGACGAGCTCATCCTCCATTAGCGAGTTGCCCAAGGCAGAACAACTGGCTCCCGTATTTGCGCTGGCTATCGCCACCGATGTCCGTAGCGATGAAGTAAAACTCAGCAGCGCTCTGAGTAAACTGTTAGAGGAAGACCCCTCCCTCGCCTGGGAACAGCACGGCGATACCCATGAAGTAATTCTCTGGGGACAGGGAGATATTCACCTGCAAGTGGCACTTGATCGGTTGCGCCGCAAATATAATCTGCCGATGAGCACCCACCTACCCCAGATTCCCTACAAAGAAACCATCCGCAAGGTAGCCAATGCCATTCATGGACGCTATAAGCGGCAAACCGGGGGGCATGGACAGTTTGGCGACGTCTATCTGGATATCCAACCCCTGCCGCGGGGCGAAGGGTTCAACTTTAACGAGAAAATTGTCGGCGGTGTAGTACCCCGACAATACATTCCAGCGGTGGAAACCGGTGTGCGGGAATATCTTACCCATGGTCCCCTGGGTTTCCCGGTCGTCGATGTGGAAGTCACGCTCACCAATGGTTCTTACCATACTGTTGACAGTTCGGAACAGGCCTTTAAGCAGGCAGCCCGAATTGCCATGCAAGAAGGCATGGCAAAGTGTCAGCCAACCCTGCTGGAACCCATCCTGAATGTCTCAATCTCTGTCCCGTCAGACTTCACTTCTAAGGTGTTGCGTCTGGTCAGCGGACGGCGAGGCCAGATTCTGGGCTATGACGCCAAAGCCACCTGGTCTGGTTGGGATCAGGTGGCCGCCCAAATTCCCCAGGCAGAAATGCATGATCTGATTGTGGAACTGCGATCGCTCACCATGGGCGTTGGTTTCTTCAATTGGGAGTATGACCGCCTGGAAGAGGTTCCAGACAAACTGGCTGAGCGGGTTCTGGCAACCACTAGCAATGGCAATGGTGGAAAGTAGTCAGGACTTCAGCACTAAAGATCATTTGGGGGGGAGGGGTTTCCCCTCCCCTTGTCTTTTCTGAGAATTACAGAGATTTGCAGCATAGCTAGCCCCCTTGGCAAAGACAAATCGTCCCCTCACTCAGACAAAAAAGTCTCAACCCAGGACTGCAATCAAAGTAAATCCCGGTAAGCGGTTATTTCGTCTACCTGAATCTCAACCGGTTCGCCCCCATTCAGGGGAGAATAAACACGGATAATGGCACTGTTGGAAAACTTTTTAAGCTGCTGGCCGAGCGGTGAAATAAAGTTTAGCACTCGTCGATAGGTCGCCGTATCAGGACAGGTCACCACCAGGCTCAAAGCAGCGGCAGTAATTGTAATTCCCCATTCACAAGTCGTCAGTAAAGACTGGGTAACACCATCACAACTTTCATACATGCGTTTGGCAACCGCCTCTTCCAATTGCCGCAGCAAGATTTCATCCAGCTTTGTGATTTGAACTGGAGGCAAATCATCGGGGGGCAACGAGAGGGTAGACATTACAAACGCTCCTTACATCAGCTATTGACAAATTACAAATTTTTGACAGGCGATCGGGATTGGTCTATTGAGATCCCTTACTACTACACCTGATCTACCCTCACTTTCCAGATCCGAACAAACCCAAATCAGTTCTAGCGTAGAACCCGCTTCCTGTTAGAACCAGAGATCTCCACAATGTCTTTATACCAACATACCAACTTCAAAAATGCAGGTTTTACCGTTTGGCTAGGGGCCACCTCCCCAGTCCCATCTACACCCCTGATTATTGAAATTGGTCTTACGACCAGAGCCTGCGCCGGATTGCACAGCTGCTGTGATGCAAATCCCTTCCTAATGTGACGCAGATCGTCAATTAAAACTGCCACCATCACGCCACAATTGAATCAAAAATGACATAACTGAATCACCCCTGGTTGCCTGAAATCGTTATGTCTGGTTCATTAGTCAACAAAAGCATCGTCGTCCTGCATGCGATCGCCATCACTACAGCGATCGCCATCTTCTCCAGTTACCTGCCTTTAAACTCACCCTTTTCCCAGACAAGCCTTTATGGGAACCGGTTCCCTGGTTGGCTTAATTCAAATCACTGAGGACAGTCAGAGGGTAGACGACAGAGGGCAAATATCAGGTATCGGGTTGCCACTGGTCACTTTTCACGGATTCCCCATTCCCTCTCCTCTCCTCCTGCCCATTACCCTCCGCTTCACTACACTAGAAGCAGAGCGCTCAAGCTAGAGTCATGGTGCGACTAAAAATTTGGCAATGGGTAGTATTAGGCTTACCGATCGCCGCGATCGTCAGCTTTCTTCTGGCGGCAGCAGGCATGCAAATTCATGCCTGGGGGATCAACTGGATCTGGGCGGTGGTGGTGGTCGTTTTTGCGGGTTGGCGCTGGCTACTGGTGAAATGGACCCAACCTGCCCTGGCGCAGATGAAAGCAGTTTTCGCTGAAGTGACCGAAGAACTGGAAACAGCACCAGCAGAATTGTCCAACATTCCTGCTAATGGTGCTTTCCAGGAGGCAGAGGCAGCCCTTCAAACCTTACTGGAGGAGGCACGGGAAGATCCTCCTCTGTGGGAAGACTGGAACGTTTTTTGGCAGCGTTGCCAGAGTTTAGTGGCCGCGATCGCCCACGCCTACTACCCCAGCGAGGAGCATCCCCTGCTCAACATCTATATTCCCCAGGCGTATTCCCTGATTCGGGGAACAGTGGATGACCTGGACCAGTGGATGCAGAAACTGTCGCCAGCCCTGAATCAGGTTTCGATTGGACAGGCCTATCGTGCCTATTTGATTTACCGCAAACTAGAACCCTCTGCCCGCAAGATCTTGCAAGTCTGGAACTGGGCCCAATGGATTTTGAACCCGGCGGCGGCTGTCGCCAGAACGGCAACCCAGCGCTATGGCGATAGAGCCAATCAGCAACTGCTTGCCAATCTGGGTCAGCTTTTGCGGGAAGCCGCCTTAAGAAATTTAGGCAGACAGGCGATCGCCCTTTACAGCGGCACTGCTCCGTCTGGGCGGGAACTTTCTGATTCCAAACCTGCCCTCCCCAGTGCCAAAACCCAGACCCTGCGGGAAATTCTAGACCAGGCAGAATCCCCCGCAGCCGTTGAACAAAAACCCGTCACAATTCTGCTGGTGGGAAGAACCGGGGCTGGCAAGAGCAGTCTGATTAACACCCTGTTTTTATCTGACCTGGCACAAGTAGATGTGTTACCCAGTACGGATCGGATTCAGGATTACCAGTGGCAGACAAAAACCGGGGAAAGCCTGGTGCTGTGGGATAGTCCCGGCTACGAACAGGCAAAGCGGGAAGATTTAAAGCAACAGGTTCTCCAGTACGGAACAAAGGCAGATCTGCTGTTGCTGGTGACGCCAGCTCTAGACCCTGCCCTCCAAATGGATATAGATTTTCTCCAGGAAACGAAGGAATTGGTGACCGATCTGCCCGCCATCTGCGTTGTGACGCAAGTAGACCGCCTGCGCCCAATCCGCGAATGGGATCCTCCCTACGATTGGGAATGGGGCGATCGCCCCAAGGAAGTTGCCATCCGAGAAGCCACGGAGTATCGCACCAAACTGCTAAAGGACTATTGCAGTGCGGTGCTGCCAGTCGTCACGGCAGATCAGGCAAGCGGTCGCACTGCCTGGGGAAATGATTTGTTGTCGGTGGCGCTGGTGCAGGCGATCGCCCCCGCCAAGCAGCTCCGCCTTACCCGCTTCCTCCGCAATCTGGAAGCCCGCACCCTGGGAGCCGCCAAAATCATTGAACACTACACCTTCCTGATGACAACGACCCAGGGACTCACCGCCTTACTCAAAAGCCCTGTATTGAACTTCCTTTCTACCCTCACCACCGGAGCACCCACCCTGGCCTATTTGCTGGCAGAGAAGATCCCCGTTGAGCAACTGCCGATCGTGATCGGCAAACTCCAGATGGCGTATGAGCTATTTTCCCTATTAAATGCAGGGGAATTAAATGCAGGGGAACCTGAGGTCCGCAATTTTGATCTGCTTTCTCTTTGGCCCCTGCTATTGGAAAATGACGCCCCACCCGATCGCAACGCCTGGGCATTCGGTCACGCAGTCACCGAGTACTTAACCCAATTTCTCACACCGGAGCAGTTACACGGGCGATTCAACTATTATCTCAGTTCATAAAAAGCCAGAGGACCGTCTGAATTCGATTCTTCAAGCAGTCCCATCTGTGAAATCGTGATGTTGAATCGTCATGCTGACCTGGATGGATGCCCGAATTAATTTCACTTGAAGAAAATAATCCCATGCAAATTGGTTTTATGCCGGATAATTTCCTGAAAGGCTTATTTACCAGGGCTTTCACAAGCTCAAATCGCCAATCTTCAATCTCCCATGGCGTGATTTGAGCAAAATCATCGGAGCAACTTTACATTTTTTAACTATCCTAGAAGGTAGATGTTTTTTTAGCCTAAGGAAACCATGCCTGATCGCTCAGAGTTTCTACATCCTCGTAGTCGCTATCGTGGTGAGTTCACGCCTGAGCATCTGGTCTTTAACTCAAATCTTCAGGAATTTGCTCAAAAAATTATTTACATCTGTAATCTGGAGACCGCAGGCAAGATTTCTACGGAAGAGGCATACAAGCAGATCAAAGATCTCTGGAAACAGTTAAAGCAAAGCAAGAAAGAATTGGGGATCGGAAAATCATCTCAGAGTGATGAAGAGAGTTCCAGTTAATCCAAATGGCTCAACGGTTGGCTGATGCCCTTACAATCTTGAGCCGAGAACATCTGATAGAGGACAGGGGGAATTGTTTGGGTGCTAACGCAGCACTTTGATTACCCCGAAGGGGACTGTCTGCTTTTCACAGAAGTTTGTTTAATTGAGTCAAGGGGGAATGACATTAGAATCGCTATCAATGGTTGCATAGCGTAGGATGATTTATTTTAACCTGTTGTCTTCCTGAAAATAGAAAGCTCCGGAGTGAATTTTTTTGCTGTTTGAACAAGCCTTGTGATAAGTTAAATTTCACTCTATAGTCAGATTTTCTAAATGGGATTTTAGGCTTTACTCAGCTTTTTCAAGTTAAATTAGATGTGCCTGGATCACAGATAGTCAAATGTATTTGATCAGGAAAAAAGCTCCCGTTTATTACCCATTAAGCCTGCTCCAATTCTATTTTCGTGAAGGTATAACAGGTTACTGTGTTTGCTTATAGGAGTAATCAGCGCTCCTAATTTCATTGGAATTTCATCGAAAGCTTTTTAGTTATCTTCTTAACTTTACGGAATCACGAAATCTGGTTTGTATCTTGAAGAAAGAGGAACAATCAATCAATCAATTAATGCATCAAGTAATGCATCAAGTTCATAAGTCCATATAAACAATCCATATAACCGATTGAGATCAACAGACAAAGAGGGGTAACGCCATGTCGGATTCTGAACTAGTATTTGGCAGCAACCTGCACTCACCAAAGCCACATTCTTCAGACTTTGACGTGTTGCAACCAATCCGTCAATGGCTTGACAGCTTAAAGATTGACAATCCTAAACTGGCTCGGTTTCTATACAAAGTAATTCCCGGCCAATGCCCCTTTGAACGAGACATTATCCTATTTGGGCGCAAATTAGCCTATATTCCACCTCTTTGCAAATTCAACCCACTCTATGATCAGCTTGTTGGGCTGAGGTTTCGCTCTCTTTGCTATCTGGTTGACGAGTGCGGCGAAACGATTTAGAGGGGCTAGGGTTTGCAACCCTAGTCGTCCGTCAGGATCGATTTGAGGGGTCACTCAAATCTACGAAACCCATCTCCCAACTGTTTTGAGGGCTTTCGACCCTCAAAACAGTCTTGATCCCGCCCAGGTGATCTACGGTGTATACCGATTTCCTCTTAAAACCCAATCTTTTGCCGGGGGACTTCCCCCCTGTCAATGCAGTTTCCGTGGCCCAGCGTCAGCCTAGGTGATAGGAGTCATACCAATTTAAATAGCGAACAGGGCAGATTATTGGGCACGGGGTGCAGGGGTGGAACCCCTGGCTGGGGGCGAAGCCCCCCAACCCCTATCTGCAACCTTTATTTTTTAAATTGGTATCAGATTTTGTTGCATTGTCCGGTAGCGACCCAGAGCCGTTAGGGGGAAATGTTGCTGGTAGAGGTGGTACTTCAGGTAAAAGTGGCAGGGAAAGCCAGTTCCTGTGAAGTAGTCCTCATCCCAGGTGCCATCGGGACGTTGTGTTTCGATTAAATAGCGAATCCCCCGATCGATTGAGTCTAGCTTATAGTTCCCGGTTGCTTCCCCTGCTGCCAATAGCCCGATTAAAGCCCAGGCGGTTTGGGAAGCGGTGCTATTTC
>JBAUTA010000861.1:0-3447 GCA_049581985.1 Kovacikia sp. | reverse complement strand
CTCCCAGACAGTCAGCGAATAAGCCAGAATAAAAAATCCCAGGGTAAGCAGAGGAGGGAGTGTGCATGAGTATTTCTCCCTATCCCCACCTATCCCCAAACCCCAGCAACCAAAGGACAACTGCCCCATGGGATCGCGATAAAATTAAATTAGATACCTACTAGATACCTACCGCTTGCAAGCGCGTCTTGAAAGGAGGCGACATGACTAAATCACTCCGTAATCTCCGGGTTCACTATTTTCCTGATCCGAATATGGAACCGGATACTGAGCATTTATCCGACACGAATGCGGTTGATATGGAAGCGGCGATCGCATCGGCGGGTGAAGATTTGGATAGAGAGACTTGTAACGAGGTATATGAATTTTACCGCCACTGTCTGGCCAAGTATGAATACGTAAAAGAAGCCAATGATAAGTTCCTATCGATGCTCGAAAATGCTCTCAGCGAAGACTTATCAAACCCAACGGAACAGGCAAACATTCGCAACTATGCCGAAAGTTTACTCCTAGATCCACTAGCGCAGCCCATGGTCTACGATCAATATGTGGAGGAAGATATGGTGGACGAGGCTGAGGATCTTACTAATCGAGAAGCATGGATGGATATTAACATCTCGCCCGAACGCTAAAGCTCCCAATGGTCGTTTCACTCCAGGTTAAACCCAGGGTTATGAAATTCGTCGATGAATACCGGGATGCAACCGTAGCGCAACAGTATGCGGCGGCGATCGCACAACTCACGACGCGACCCTGGACGATCATGGAAATCTGTGGTGGGCAAACTCATGCCATCGTCAAATATGGCATTGATGAATTATTGCCCAAAGACATCACTCTAATTCACGGTCCTGGCTGTCCGGTGTGTGTGACGTCAGTTGAGTTGATTGATCAGGCAATTGCGATCGCATCCCTTGCCAATGCCATCTTCTGTTCCTTTGGCGATATGCTGCGCGTCCCCGGTAGCCATACGGATTTACTTACCATCAAAGCCAGGGGCGGAGACATTCGGATCGTGTATTCCCCACTGGATGTCCTCACCATTGCCCAGGCAAATCCTACGAAAGAAGTCATTTTCTTCGCCGTCGGCTTTGAAACCACTGCCCCTACAACTGCAATGCTCGTCTACCAGGCCCACGAGCAAGGCATTAAAAATATTTCCCTGCTCGTATCCCATGTGCGGGTTCCCCCTGCCATGGCAGCGATTCTTGCTTCGCCGCATAATCAGGTCCAGGGCTTTTTAGCAGCGGGACACGTTTGCACCGTCATGGGTTATACCGAGTATGCCGCGATCGCCCAAACCTATGACGTTCCGATCGTCGTCACAGGATTTGAGCCGCTGGATATCTTGCAAGGCATTTATCTGTGTGTCCAGCAGCTAGAGCAAGGGCAGGCCCAGGTCGAAAACCAATATGCCCGTTCCGTCCGTCAACAGGGAAATAAAGTGGCCCAACACCTCATGGAGGACGTGTTTGAGGTCGTGCCACGGCGGTGGCGTGGCATCGGAGAGATTCCCCACAGTGGCTTGGGCCTGCGTGAGGTCTATGCAGACTTTGATGCAACAAGGCGATTTAAGATGGCCAGTCGGGAAGTTGAAGAACCCACTGCCTGCATCAGCGGCTTAATTCTACAAGGCATCAATAAGCCCCCTGATTGTTCCGCCTTTGGCCTCGGTTGTACCCCTGAACATCCCCTCGGCGCGCCAATGGTATCTTCTGAGGGAGCCTGCGCCGCCTATTACCGCTATCGAAACAAGCTGAAGTAAGACCACCCATATCACTGGAGGTTCGGATGGAAACCACAAATGAGATGAAACAAGTTGCAGCCCAACTACTCAGTGCAATGCTAGCAAACCCCCATATCTATGCCAGTGTTAGCGATGAAGGTGTGCAAGGACGGCAAGAGCAGGAATTAATTGCGCTGGCGATCGCCATGGCAGAAAGTTTGATTGCCAAAATTGATGGAATATAATCCGATCCACCATGCTCACCAATCAAAACTTGACACCGTCCTGTCCCATTCCCATTCAGCAATATCCGGTTGTGCTACTGGCCCATGGGGGCGGTGGCAAGTTAATGCATCAATTGATTGAACAACTATTCATGCCAGTGTTCAATAATAAAACGCTGAATGTCCGGCATGATGCGGCTGAACTTGTGCTGAATGGTCAACATTTAGCCTTCACAACCGATTCCTATGTGGT
Source organism: Kovacikia sp. (assembly GCA_049581985.1). GTDB lineage: Bacteria > Cyanobacteriota > Cyanobacteriia > Leptolyngbyales > Leptolyngbyaceae > Kovacikia. Next base: position 1,244 of record JBAUTA010000861.1, on the reverse strand, counting down.
TCATCCCCTCTTCTTTCCCGGTGGAAACATCGGTTCTCTCGCTGTGAATGGGACGGTGAATGACCTGGCAATGGTGGGGGCCCGTCCTCTTTACTTGAGTGTTGGCTTCATTCTGGAAGAAGGTCTGCCGATGGAGAAGCTGTGGCAGGTTGTGCAATCGATGCAACAAGCGGCTGAGATGGCAAAGGTGCAGATCGTCACCGGGGACACGAAGGTGGTTGATTGGGGAAAAGGCGATGGCATTTTTATCAATACAACTGGTATTGGTGTCATTGATCATTCTCAAACGATTGCGCCCCAAAGTGTTCAACCCGGTGATGTGTTGTTGCTGAATGGGGATATCGGACGCCATGGAATTGCAATTATGGCAGTTCGAGCAGGGCTAGAGTTTGAAACCACGATCGTCAGCGATTCTGCTCCCCTGGCTGATGGAGTGATGAAACTTTTAGAATCTGGCATTGAGATTCACTGTCTGCGAGATTTGACCCGGGGCGGGTTGGCAAGTGCCTTGAATGAAATTGCCGAAGCCGCAGGGGTAGAGATTGCGATCGTAGAAACTCAAATCCCCATTTGTGAGGAAGTTCAGGGTGCCTGTGAGATCCTGGGGTTTGATCCGCTGTATGTTGCTAATGAAGGAAGATTCGTGGCATTTGTGCCAGAAAAGGATGCGGAACGGGCTCTCAGCATTATGCGCTCTCACAATGCTGAAACTGGGGACTCAAGCAGTTTAACCAGCCTTGCTTGCATAATTGGTCGGATTGTCGGAAGGTCGTCAGGTATGGTGACCATGGAAAGTAAAGTTGGGACTCAACGCATTGTGGATATGCTGAGCGGTGAACAACTACCCCGGATCTGTTAAATTCCTCAATTGTCCGTTAAGCCTTTCAATTAAGGCCTTTATAATTAACTGCCTGTTGCGTCCCAGTCCCCCTCTTCCGTAACTCACCCAGGTAATCCCCATTGAACGAATCAGGGTTGCCGATGGGGCTGGGGGTTGCGCCCCCAATATCTCCTTCTTGTAATTCATTACATCTACTTACTGATATATAACAGTCCCAAATCAGTTATGAACAAGCAGCGTGGTAAAAGTCTTTCCCTGGCGGAAAAGCTTTCACCATCCCAACAGGATCGCGATCGCAGTCCCAAATCATACCCAATTTAAATAGCGAACAGGGCAGATTGGGGACGAGGTGCAGGGGTGGAACCCCTGGCTGGGGGCGAAGCCCCCACACCCCCATCTGCAA
>JBAUTA010000860.1:0-2397 GCA_049581985.1 Kovacikia sp. | reverse complement strand
GCATTTTAGCGTGAGTGGGATCGATCGCCAGGTGGCCATCGATCGCCTGATCTCGATCGGAGATGCGGCCTCCCTCCAATCACCGCTCATTTTTACCGGATTTGGCTCACTGGTAAGAAACCTATCTCGGCTAACGGACTTGCTAGATACAGCGCTGCGGCATGATTTGCTGACCGCAAACCATTTGAATCAAATTCGCGCCTATCAAAGCAATGTGTCCGTCACCTGGCTCTTCTCAAAGGGCATGATGGTTCCAACTGGACGAAATCTTCCACCAGAACGGGTGAACGCCATGCTCAATACCTTCTTTGGCATCCTGGCATCCGAATCTCCTGCCGTTGCCGAGGCGTTTATTAAAGACCGGGCAGATTGGGTTTCGTTTAACCGAATGGCGTTAAAAGCCGCCTGGCGTAATCCATCCCTTTTACTTTGGATTTGGGATCTGGCTGGTCTGCAAGACATCCTGCGTTGGCTCGGCAGCTATCGTGAATTTACCGTCACAGCATTTATTAGCGCCCTCATCAGGCAATGGTTTCCCAATTTCCTCCGCTGGGCACAACCCTGGCTAGAACCCCGGTTTCCCGCTTTGTGGCTATGGTTATTGGCCCAAAGCTATGCCTACACCGATGGTGTAGGATGCCCCCAACCAACCCACGCAGCAGAGGTGACGCTTAAAAACCATCATCCACCTACCGCAGAGGCTTAGGATCGCAAATTCAATAGCGTAGGGGGGTGCCGGGATTTCACCCTGGCACCCCCGCTATAATTCTTATGCTTTAAGTTAGATCACTTTGCCAGATTACTTTGCCCGTGGAAAAGATGGCAACTCAACGGCTGCTAAAGACTTCAGCTTTTTAGAGGGGCGCAGGGGATAAACCACAGGGGAGGGCCAGCTGCCGGAAAGTGGGTCGCGCTTGAACGAGGCACCGATCCCGTCACCTTGCTTTTGAAGGACGCTGGGCAGGGTAGAGGCACCAACGGCAACAGGCATGGGGATATCCTTGAAAGGAGCTTGCGGAGTAGTGACCGGGTGCAGACGAGTGTTGCGTAGAGACGGCTTGTTGGAACGGGGCTCCCAGGACACTAAATCAGGCGTTTTGCGAATGGCAGGGGCCTCTTCAGGATGGGTAGCCTCACCAGTTGAGTCTTCCTGGTTGCTGTCTGCTAGGGGAACTGAGAGAGGCGTGATCTGGCTAGAGGGAGCCGTTTGAAGGGTGAGGTTGTCTTCCTCGGATAGTTCTTCGGGAAGAGAATCATCCTCAGCGGCAGGAGGGCTTTCTCCCTTCACTGCTGAAGATTCTGAGGCTGCTGGCGGATCAATTAGCTTGGCCAAATCATCCCACAAGGTTTCTTCGGAATGTCGAGACTGGCCCCATTCAAAAGCATTCAGAGGACTCCCCAATTCGTCAGAGTCTAACGGCACAGAGGCTAACATTTGCAGTAAGTCCTGATCTCCCCGGATTGGTTGCAGGTTCTGAACTGTAGAGTCTTTCGCTTGCTCCAGGGTAGGGGAGTCAGGGCTAGTTTCTTTGTCCTCTAAAAATGGACTGAGGTCAAAAATAGGATGAGATTGGGGAGACTCGGTTACCAGATCGGTTGGACTATCTGAGGTTTCGGCAAAAATCAGATTCATCCAATCTTCTCTGGCTTGAGAATCTTCTGAACCGGGTAAGTCCCACTCTGATGAATTTGATTCAGTCGCGCCTGTTTCGCCCGATGTATCCTGATTAACCAACCTGGAGAGGGATCTGGGCAGGGTGGGAAGGTTGCCAACAAACACTGAATCATCCCCATCCTGGGTAGAGGAAATTGACCAGGGGCGAACGGGCTGGTTTTTCGGGATTAAGGGGTGGGGAGAGGGGAAAGCGGCGATCGAGCTATCAGGTGCAGACGCATCGGCTTCTGGACTGAGGTCGGGCATAAAATGGTTTTGCCGATAGGGAGCAGGCATCTCCAGACACTTCTCCAGGGCGGCTTTGAACTGGAGTGTATGCCGCTGCTGGCGATGCAGCCTCATTCTCAAATCCCGACAGGTATTTTCAGCCTGCAATAATTGCTGCACTTGCTCGTTATAGCGCTGTTGGGTAAACGCGCAGTCCCGTTCTAGTTGAGCAATGCGTTCCTGGCTGCTCTCCAACTGCTCAGTGATGGTTTCTACTAAGATTTGCTGCCGTTGGGCTGTTTGCTGCGAGAGTTCTAACTCCTTGAATAGCCGACTGATGCGCTCCTGAGCGGCTGCCAACTCTTTCACAGCCTGGGTATTGGGAACATCTAACTGAACCTCTCCGGCGGCGTCAGCCTGGAGCGATCGCGCAACTTCTAATTGAAACTCGATCTGTTGCTGTGTCAGATCTTGCTCAAGCTGGGTAATGCGATCGCGCAGTTCGCTATTCTCTC
>JBAUTA010000859.1:0-1847 GCA_049581985.1 Kovacikia sp. | reverse complement strand
GTGTTTCGCAATATTGGAAATAAGTGGTAACTGCTAAGACTCAAGCTGGGTAAAGGATTCATCATTTCTGAATAAATTTGCTCTTCCTAAAGTGATTCAAGAGGGATAGTCCTGGACCGTTGAACGTGCCACCGCACAGCTTTGGGCTATCGCACACTGGCTATATCCCATCTCGTGGAGTCGCAAGATTTCTCGAAATTTTGCCATCCGTAGTAATCCTCCTTGTTGCTTCTGCTTGCTCATCTCCCGCACCCTTGTCTGCATCAACCTGTACAGTGTAGTCAGGGGTGCCGAAGTTGAGTGAGAATTACCTGCCGAAGTTAGCTGAGAATCAGGTGCCGAACTTCCTGAGAATCGCCTGCCGAAGTTGAGTGAGAATTACCTGCCGAAGTTAGTGAAATTTTGCAAAAAATTCATTTGAGCAAGGGGTTTCTAAAGGTAGCTTTAGATTCTAATGCTTACTATCACTTTAGATATGGCGGTACGCTTGATGTGATTCGATATATGGAAATCGCAGTCTCAGGAAACTACACGTGGATCAGTGCTCCAGATGTGATTGGCGATCCGGAAGCAACTTATCAGAACTGGCTGATGGCTCGTCGATGGCTTAAGCAAAATTTTGAGTCTTTTCCTATCAGGATGATTCCAGTCTGGGGATGGGGCACACCCAAGAAGTTTCTGAATCACTACCTGCAACATAGCCGGGTTGTTGGCATTGGTGGATTGGTGATGCTCATGCGTCAGGGCAAATCTACAAACTCAGAGGAACGGGCGATCGCCTGCAAAATGTTGCGTCAATTAAAATCACTACCAGGCTTCTGAGTTCAGGATATGACATCAGAGTAATTACTTGCCCTGAAATACTGAAAGATGCAATAAAGCCGTAAATCTTCTGAGGGTTCAACTTAAACAAATCCATATGATTCAAGTAATTAAATTCAATCAAGTGGGAACAGGGTAAAAAATATGAAGAGCATGACTTCTCTTACAATCCCCGCTGATGCTAGGGGCAAAGAAGCGTATTTCATGAAATTTGGAGGAACTTATACGGATACATATTGCCGTTCTGAATCTGAGTTATCCGTCGCTGGCAAAATCCGATATCAAGCCTATCAAAGCGTTGATGCTATCGAATCCAATGAAAGAATGGAGTTTTTAGACAAGTATGATCGCCAGGGAAACTCGGCAACCTGTCTTATCAATAAGCAAGGCGAACCGGTAGCGGCAATCCGCGCGAGCGTTTACGCGGCGGAATATGATTTTGCTCCTACTCCCTGCCTTGAGGTTTATAAGGAAGATTTGGAACGACATATGGGAGATCTGAATAAAACGATTGTGGAATCGAACCGTTTTGTGGTCTTGCCCGAGATCACAGATTCCAAGAAGCTCTTTAAACTGCAATTCCGTTTTATTATTCTTAATGCTCTAAAACATAATGCAGATTATATTGTTACGGCGGTTCGTCCCCGACATGTTCCTTTCTACCGGCGGATTATGATGTTCCCCATCTCCGATCCCAAAAAATACTCTGGGATTAATGTGGAGATGGTACTTTTAGCCGCAAATAGCAAAGACGACTTGCAAAAAGTGATCGGGCAGGATCCATTGTATTACGTAAGCCAGGATGAAATCGAGCGGTATTCAATAAGGTCATTGGTAAATAAGCTCAAAAATAAAAATATTTGAAATCTTTTCCTGGCAGGTATTTCAGGGCTTTTTGTTTGGGATTCTTGAAGCCGTTTCTAGATCAGAATTTGGGGTAGTGCTGTTTTATAAAGGGTAGAGAATAATGGTCTACTTCAGGATGCTTTGCTGCCATTGACATCCGGTGGCCAGCTATTTTTCTC
>JBAUTA010000858.1:0-9551 GCA_049581985.1 Kovacikia sp. | reverse complement strand
GACTACGAGTTTGTCTTCCCAATGGTGGTGGGGCCTCGCTACATTCCGGGCACCCCGATCGAGGAAAATGCGGTCGGTGGTGGAACGGCGATCGCGCCCCTAACCCGCAACCAGGACACGGATCTGGTTCCAGACGCGTTCCGGTTGAATGCCCCTATCCTGCCAGCGGGAGTCCGGTCTGGGCATGACATTGGCGTAACGGTGGAAATTGACGCGGTCATCCAGATTCAGAAGGTAACTTCCCCTTCTCATCAAATCCAGGTGGACCATGAGGGACAAAAAGTGCGCGTTCAACTGGCTGGTGCAGACACGATTCCCAATAAGGATCTGATCCTGCGCTATCAGGTCGCTGGCAGCAACACCCGGACAACGTTACTGACCCAGACGGACGATCGGGGCGGACACTTTGCCCTCTACCTGATTCCAGCCGTTCAGTATCGCCCTGATCAGCTAGTGCCCAAGGATGTGGTGTTTCTAATCGACACCTCCGGTTCCCAGCACGGCGCTCCGTTGCGTCAATGCCAGGAATTGATGCGTCGTTTTATCAATGGGTTGAACCCCAACGACACCTTCACCATCATTGACTTTTCTGACACTACCCGCCAGCTTTCTCCCGTGCCACTGCTCAATACGGCCCAGAACCGAGCACGGGCAATTCAGTACATTAACCAGTTGAATGCTGGGGGTGGCACAGAAATGCTCAGGGGTATGCGGGCAGTGCTGAACTTTCCGATCGTGGAGCCAGGGCGGTTGCGGAGCATTGTGTTGTTGACCGATGGCTATATTGGTAACGAAAACCAGATTCTGGCAGAGGTGCAACGCCGACTCCAACCAGGTAACCGCCTCTACAGCTTTGGTGCGGGCAGTTCGGTCAATCGCTTTTTGCTAAATCGAATTGCTGAAATAGGTCGGGGGGTTTCCCGCATCGTGCGTCAGGATGAACCAACGGAAGAGGTTGCCGAAAAGTTCTTCCGGCAGATTAACAATCCGGTCTTGACCAATCTCAACCTGCGCTGGGAAGGCGCGGGAGCGCCGCCTGTAATTCATCCTGCCACCCCTCCCGATTTATTTGCAGAACAGCCCTTAGTGCTGTTTGGGCGCAAGCTGGATCAGGTTGCCGGAAAACTCCATGTCACAGGTATTACCGCTGGAGGACAGCGCTATCAGCAAACCTTTGATCTCCAGTTCGATGCGGCGGGAAATCCGGCGATCGCCCAGCGCTGGGGACGTGCCCAAATCAAAGACCTGATGAACCAGATGGTCAGTGGTGACACGAAAGCGGGGGTGGAAGCGGTGACCCATACTGCCCTCACCTATCAACTGCTGTCCCAATACACTGCGTTTGTGGCGGTCAGCGATGAAGCGCAGGTTAATCCCCAGCAACACTCCGTCTCCATCCAGGTGCCCGTAGAAATGCCTGAAGGTGTTAACCATATCGGTGTGTTTGGTCATGCAGTTGCGGGTGAAGCCCTTCCGGAGGTAATAGCAGGGCTTCCCAGGTTCCAGCCTGCGGCCCCATCTGTTTCTGCTCCAACTGCTGAACGTCGAAGCCTTTCTGCTGAGTCTGCTGACCAAGCAACGACCAAATCTATCGCTTCCCGACAAAATGGACAATGGAGAGTCCATAGAAGATCAGATGAGGTAGGGGGGGACTCGGATGATCATACGCTCGATACAATGTCCGGTTCACCGGGGGCCACCCGATCCCCGGAGTCTGAACAAATAGGAGGGATACCTCTGCTTGAAATAGGTGGGAAGCGATTGCAGGTCATTAGCGCCCCAGGACTCGCACAGGCAGACATCGAGCACCTGACTCAACATTTCCAGCTCCTCCCATTACCCCCAGGGTTTAACGGTGATCTGGTATTTGAGTTTCAAGTCACGAAGGGTCGAATCCGGCAGCTTGTCCTGGATGGCCAGGCATCTAGTTTGCAAGAAGGGACAGTGATTGAGGCAATCCGACGATCGCTGCTTTGTTGGCGACCCAATTCATCCATTGCTGCGACTGTGCGCCTGACCCTGCGAATTCAGCCTTAGGAGCCGGAATCGGCAGGGCTTATAGCCGTAGCCATATTGGTTAGGGCGGGGTGCAGGGGTGGAACCCCTGGCTGGGGGCAACGCCCCCACTCCCCTTTGAATCCTCTGTCCTCATCAATCTGGCGATAGCTATACAACCCAGCCACTCGCTACAAAAAGAATATCAATGCAACTTAAGTAACTGAATAGTGTGATGGTTGATGACATAGAGTCCTTCGGTTGCTGGCAGTAGCCGACAACTGCTATCGACAAAGGGTTCTGCATCAATAAAGGTAGTGGTGTGAACCAGTTGATTTTGTTGGATTTCAACTCGGATGATGCCTTCATCGGTAGCAGCTAAAAGAAAGTTGTTGATAGTAAAGTAAGGAGATTGGTTAGTCATCTGCCCCTTACCTAGTTTTGTCAACCAGGTTTCATCTTGCTCTGTTGCCTTAGCCGTTGCACAGATTTTTCCATCAGATTGAATGACAACCGACTGATAGTAGATCTGTCCCTGTTCTTGCGTGTGCAGAAATAACCAACAGTAGCGATCGCTCAACGCACATCCCATCTGAATCAGTTGCCCCTGCCAGGGGGGCAGTTGGACGCGATCGTTGATTCCCGGTTGGTGAGCATCAAACACAAACGCAACCTTCAAATCGCCTGCCTGATAAAATCCAAAACCGAAGTGAGAACCGACCCAGAAGCGGGTTTGGGTAGGAAGAACATCGCCGATGTAGGAGGGGGTATGGGGTGGAGGTTGGGGGGTGGGAGGTGGATTATTTCGTAATAGTTGACCGTTGGTAATCCAGTAGTAGGCGGATTCGTTGGTGTCAAATAAGGTGGTTGAGCCAAGGCTTTCGGCGGCAATTTGAACTGGAGCTGTGTCTGGATAAAATTTGACGATCTGCCCCTGGTAGCCCAGGAGCGTGGTTTTTCCTTGAATCCGCCAGCGCAGGTTGGGATCAAGCTCGCCGTTGAGAATGATTGAACCCTCTTCACGACAAAACTGTTGGCGATCGTGATACACCCATTTCAGTTGTCTCTGTTCCACAGACGCAAACAAAATCACCCCATCGGTTCTAAACACCTGGATCGCGGTCACTTTACCCTGCAACATTTTCTCTAGATTTCCGGGTTTCCGGGTTTCCACGTCTGCCAATTTCTGACAGGCGGGACAATTTGCTCGCCCATGCTCAATGCCACAACTCTTGCAGATTTTCCAACTCAGATTGTCGAGCAACGATCGCGGAAACTCCCCCCGTTGATCTTGCTCAAACATTTGATGGAAATAGTGCAATAGCTCATCGGGTAGCACGTTGTAAGGAATGGCAGGCTTGGGATAGCGCACCTCTGGATGAAAGATAGTGATGCGATTCAGCGATCGTGCTCCGTGCGAGATCTGTTGACTGATATTCTTTGGTTTGTAAACTCCCCCATAGGGATCAACAAACAAAAGGCACTGCATCAACATGACAGCAAAGGCATACCAATCTGAGTCCGAATTATGGGACTTTTGCAACAGGGGTTGAGTTGCCTGGCGATCGCACAACAATGGATCGACAAACCGTGTTGTAAACATCTTGCAGGGAAATGCCCCAAACTGAAAAGAATCGGTATCAATTAAGTAGGCTTCTGTCCCTTGTACCAATACGTTCAGATCATTAAAATCACCAATCACGACCCCTGCAAAATGCAGTTTAGAAACCGTATTATGCAAATCCTGGAAAATCTGAACAACCCTTTGCTGGCTGACTCCAGACTGTCGGAAACTACGCTCTCCATATCTCAACAAAATTTCCGTGCCGTTCAAAAAAGGCATGGTATAACCAAGAATGATTTGACTCGCTTTATCCTTTGCCAACTCCTCTGGCGCAATTACCCGACTGGGCAAATTGCGAGGAAACTGGGGGAGTTTTTGCTGTTGAATTTGGAGGCGATCGCGGGCTGCTTGCTGCTCATTTGGCAATCCCCGATAGTCAGCATGGGTCGGTTGCTTGAACAGTTTCAGGGCTTTACCCTGACCAATGTCGAACACATCTGCCTCCCCCCCTTTGCCGATCGCCCGCTTCGGATCGGCACGGATCTTTTTGCCATTTACATAAACATCCATCGGATTCAATCTCCCTATTGGGTCTGAAATATACTGTTGCCAGTTTGATGAGGACAGAGGATTCAGGGGGGAGTGGGGGAGTTGCCCCAGCCAGGGATGGAACCCCTGCACCCGGTCCTAACCCGTATGGCTACGGCTATCCCTTTACCTGCCAAGTAGACGATACTTTTCCATAAAAACCTCCGTCACCTGCCGCAGTGGCTGATCCAGGCGTGCGAATACTTCCTGCGCGATCGCCGCGGGCACCCCTCCGTAAAATGCTTGGGCAATTCCGCCCGTAATGCAGGTGAGCGTATCCGTATCTCCGCCTAAGGACACCGCATTCCGCAGGGCATCTTCAAAATCCGTTGCTTCCAGAAACGCGATAATTGACTCTGGCACGGTCTTCTGACAGGACTCGCTGAACTGATAAACCGGACGAATTTGATCCACAGTTCGGTTCAAGTCATAGCCAAAATGTGTCTCAATGTAAGACTTGATTTCAGCTTTACTCTGCCCTTCTCGCCCCAGAAAAATTGCTGCTGCCGTTGCCTGGGCACCCTTAATTCCTTCTGGATGATTATGGGTAACCGCTGCACTCCGGTGAGCTTCTTGCAGCACTGAGTCCAAATTGTTGTATGCAAAACCAACCGCGCTCACTCGCATTGCCGCGCCATTGCCCCAACTGTTGTAAGGCTCTGACCTGTCAGAAGTCGCCCAGCTCAAGAATCGGGAACCATAGCTTCCCATGGGATTTGGGTATTGGCGAACATATCGCCGTAATGATTGCTGATAATCCAGATCGTTCAAAATTGCATCCGCAACTGCGATCGTCAAAATCGAGTCATCGGTAAATTCGCTGTTCTGACTAAATAGCGGGAAGTCTTTTGTTCGGATATTGTCAAATTCGTAAATTGAGCCAACAATGTCACCTGCGATCGCGCCTAGCATGGGTTTCCTTTAGGGTGGGTGAGAGGGGGGATACAAAACTAAACTTGGAAATTCAAAACTTAAAACTGATACGGATTCAAATTGAAGTGATACCAATTTACAGCGGTTGCTGATTGGATAAGCCACACGATGTGGCAGCTTGAGAAGCTACTGTTTAGTCTTTCCCTGTGGCTTACTGACCTGAAAATCGCTGTAAATAGCGAATTAAATAGCGAACAGGGCAGATTGGGGACGGGGTGCAGGGGTGGAACCCTTGGCTGGGGGCGAAGACCCCACGCCCCCATCTGCAACCTTCTTTTTTTAAATTGGGATTAGGCAGGATGATTTCCTGGAAAACCTATGTGTAAGGGCTTCCAAAAACTTCAATCTTTACTCTTTACTCTTCAATCCCAAATGGGATTAAAATTCAAAGCTCTTTTATCCTTAACCTTCAGCCTTTCTCCTGATCACTGCCATCGTTGTATCATCTGGCAACAGCCCTCCTTCTTGCCGAATCCAGCGGGTTTCCCAATCAGGTTTGGCAATGGTGTGGTTCATTTGAGCCAGGCGGCGACGGATGCAGTCGGGATTTTTGAAATAGCGATCGTCTTCCCAGAATTGTGAGATTGCACCCACGAGTTCAGATTTTCCGGGTAGGGGTTGGTTAGCAGCCGCGATCGCGTCCTGCGTCCCATCCGTACCAAGCAGAATAGACTGCACCAAGCGGGTTGGGACGCAATTATGAATTTGGATTTTTAAATCCTTCCCAGTCAGCTCTTTGACAGCAGTTGGAATTAATTCGTAGGCTAAATAGGGCGGTGCATTATTGGGAAAATCAGGAAGCTGAGAGATTTCATTGTTGAGGGCGAGGATGCCGTCGCCGATCCCAAACAGAACCGTTTCTAGGGGCGTCATCACCGATCCGACGATCGTAAACAACAGGTAGTCTCGCACGGTGGAGATTGGATCGTCGCCCAGGGCTGGGACCAGTTTACTTAGTTGCAGTAATACGTTCTGGCGAATCTGCTCCCAAAATGCCTCTGTGTGCAGAGTTGATGGATAGCCTGCGATCTGAGCATGAATCACCTCGGTTAACATGCGGGCACCTAGTTTTGCCCCCACTTCGCTATGGGCTCCACTACTGCAACCATCGCAGACAACAGCCACGGTTCCAAATGCTGAGCTTTTCAGACAATAAGCATCCTGATTATTCCTGCCAGCCCGCAAATGCGCCCTCCCAATGACCGAGCCTGCCGCTATTTCAAACAAATCTTTCATTGGAGTATCGTGTATTAACAACACTAAGACCATCTTAGTGTTGTTAATACACGATGTCAACGGTTAACAACAGGTAGAAGATTTACGCATCATGCGCTCGGTAGGCAACCAGTACTCCCCCTGTGACCGCAGCAGCGATCGCTGGTGCCGCCAGCGGCACCCATCCCTGGACGCTAAAAATCGCGAAGCCCACCGTTCCCAGGAGCGCCAGCAGAGCTGAACCAACCAGCCCTAAAATCAGAGGACGCCGGATAAACCAGGCTAGCGTGCCACCCATGACAGCCCAGCCAGCGATCCAACCGATCGCAACTCCGTCGGACCAGTACCAAAACAGCGATCGCCCCACCAGTGCCGCATCTAAAATTTGGCTGAGCGAATTGGCATGGATCAGGACTCCCGCAATTCGGGGGGTTTCCTGTTCGGATGAACTGTAGGGCGTAAAGAACAAATCTTTGCCGCTGACTGCGGTTGTTCCAATCAGCACTACTTTGTCTTTGACCCATTCTGGTTTTACCTGCCCATTTAAGACATCCCCTAAACTGATCTGATGGGCAGGGGTTCTGCTCCGGTATTTGAGCAGAATTTGATAGCCACGGGCGTCGATCGCCTGATATCCACCCGCGTTACTATTCAGTGGTTGAAATACCCCTTTACCAAGTTGCAGAACATCCGGATTTCTTCGATCGGGTTGGGGTGTAACACCCTCAACTGCGAGGTAGGCTAGGGCCAGCCGTAACGAAAACGAATAAAGCGTTGCATTTTTCTGATCGGCAAACATCAAATTCCGCCGAACTACACCATCCCGATCCAGCACCAGATCATTAAATCCAACCCGACTGGAGGGCACACCTGGAGGTTGCGGGGTTGCAGGCACATCAGCACTACCCATCTGGGTAATGGTGATCACGTTGCTACCAGCCAGTTCCGTCCTTAATTCAACATTTCCCGGTTCCTGGGGGATATCCCGCAATAAATCCAGACCAATCACCCTCGGTTGGTAGGACTTCAGAATTTTTAGGATTTGGGCAATGGTTCGATCTGACAGGGGAAACTGTTTCTGTGCCTGAATGTCCGTATCCGTAATGCCTACCACCAGCAGTCGCGGGTCTAAGCCTGGATCGGAGCTAATCTGCATCATCCGGTCAAACATTGCCACCTCTAAGGGCTGCAACCATCCAAGCTGACGCATTCCTAGAACCAATCCCGTGATCGCAAGACTGGCAATTCCAATCGACAATGAGGCCAGCAAGACACGGTTGCGCGGTTGAATCGTCATCTCCGCTGAGGTGGTCGCAGGCGACAGTGACTTCTCCTCCGCAGGCACCATCGTCGGGGGAAGTTGCGTAGTGTCGGTGAAAGCCTCTGTAATTGACTCCAGAGATTGATTGAGAAATGCCTCAGGGGGCATCTGCAAGGCTTCCAGCACATCTCTGGCAGACTGGTAGCGCTGGTTGAAGTGATAGCGGGTCATCTTGCTCAAAATGGTCTTCAGCTTTGGGCTGACGTTGATCTGCTTCTGCCAGAGGACTTCATCCGTATTGGGATGGGTTGGTAATTGGTAGGGCTGCAACCCGGTCAAAGCCTCGATCGCGGTTATCCCCAGGGCATACAGATCGCTGTTGTAGCGGGGTTTTCCCATTAATTGCTCACTGGGGCCATAGCCGTGGGTGCCAATTCCGACCGTCAGGTTTGTTTGCCCCGGTTCCGCCATAATTTGAGTCTGAATTTCCTTGACCGCTCCGAAATCAATCAGGACGAATTTGCCATCCCGCTGCCGCCGAATCAAATTACCCGGTTTAATATCTCGATGGATTACCTGATTCTGGTGCACAAATTCCAGCACCTCCAGCACATCCCGCAGCAGAGCAATCACCTCTGGTTCATTTAACCGCTGAATTTTACTGAGTTCTGCGCTCAGGGGTTGCCCATCAATATATTCTTGAACCAGGTAAAATTCCTGGTCTTCTTCAAAGTCATCCAATAGGGAGGGAATTTGGTCGTGACTGCCCAGTTTTCTCAGGGTTTCAACTTCCGTAGAAAATAGGCGGCGGGCAATGTGAAGAAAATCTCGATCCTGACGGGCAGGCTTGAACTGTTTGACCACACATTTAGGACCCTCTGGTTGCTGAAGATCCTCTGCAACAAAAGTTTGCCCAAAGCCACCACTGCCTAGAACCTGAATGATCCGGTAGCGTCCATTTAGCAGGGTTTCCGACATGCGATCTCAGGTTAAGGGGTGAAGCGATAAGGTGGGTACGATCGCCCAAAGGCACCTCAGACGGTGGAGTTCATTCCTGCTTGATTTTGGCACACAAAATAGGGAGATGCAGGGGAAGGCAGGAGGAGGTATTTTTTGCAGGCGACAAAGATTTTCAAAAAATACTCGCGGGTGTGATTGGGGAGCCTTTCCGATTCCCTGCTTTTCACTTACAGCGGTTTGCAGAACGGTTAGCCCCGTCTTTAAAGACAAGACGCCTCCCTGGATGGGGATTGAGTCGGGTGGGTGATGCTCCACCCGACCGCAAACGGCTGTAAAGGTTTAAGAACTTGTTAAGAGAAACGGGTAATGTAATTTCTCTAGGTACTTTGAAAGACGAGATACCTCCTAACTGCGTCTCTAGCCCCATTGGTTTTGCCAAAATTTGGTACCAAGAGGGGCTTCTATTATTTAGAGAGGGCAAGTATTTATACTAATTTTATTTATACTAATTTGAAGAATAAAAGTGGCAGATGGGGGGGCAGGGTCGGAGAAACTTAGTTTTACAGAGGGGGCTAACTATTCTGCAAACCGCTGTAAAACTTAAAATTCTTTGATCGTTAGGGGTTCCTCGTTTATTCTTCGCGTAATCTCAATCGTAATTTTGCCGCCAAAGTCGGGAATGGGTGCGGCGGGTTTGGTTAGACAAACGCGGACTTGTTGAACCGGGAGTCCTGGAGAAAATTCTGGATGCAAAATGGCTGCGGCGATCGTGCTAGCCAAGCGTTCCAGAAGTGCAACCTTTGAAGTTTTTACAATCTTTTGGACTGTTTCAATCGCTGCCCGGTAGTCAAGACTATCTTCCAGGCGATCGCTCTGACCAGCCACAGAAAGATCTAACCACAGCGTCAGATCCACCTCAAACCACTGGCCCAACACTTGCTCCTCTGGCAAAAATCCAGTGTATCCATAGCAACGTATGCCGCTTAAAAGAATGGTGTCCATAGAAGTGGGCTGTGGAGTGTGAATGAGTTGGGA
>JBAUTA010000857.1:0-4324 GCA_049581985.1 Kovacikia sp. | reverse complement strand
GTCCCACAGGGACAAATCAGGCCGCTCCTAGCGCATCCCCTGCTGCTGATACGATGAAAAAAGAGGATGGCATGAAGCAGGGCGATGCTATGAAAAAAGAGGATACGATGAAACAGGGCGACGCCATGAAAAAGGATGACGCCATCAAAGGGGATGCCATGAAAAAAGAAAATGGCATGAAAAAAGATGACGCCATGAAAAAAGATGACGCCATGAAAAAGGACACCACAAGCAAGCCGTAACCTGATCAAAACTATCCTTCGTAGGCGGGTAAGTAGTCACTCTTCAAAAACCAGGCTTCTTGCATATGTCTCAAGCAAGAAGCTGCAAGAAGCCTAATTTCATTGCTCGTCACAGACTCGCAGGATAAACAAATGGATAAACTTTCATGGCAAAGGCGAAAACTCCTCCTATATCTAGGCTTAGGAATTGCTGGCGCAGGTGCCGCAACAGCCCTTGGAATTAAACCAGGAAGGGAGAAGCTGCGTGCTTCGATCGCAGACTCAAACCATCCGCCAACAACAAACGCCATCCCTCCGGCAGCGTCCACAGAATCGGATGCCCTACCTCCCGCTGGCAAAGCCCTACCAGAGTTCGAGGGAATCAGTCAGTGGCTCAATTCAGCACCGCTGACGATCGCCGATCTAAAAGGTAGCGTTATCCTGATTCAGTTCTGGACGTTTGCTTGCATCAACTGCCAGCGAACCTTGCCCTCGATCGTTCGCTGGCATCAACAGTACGCCGCCCAAGGGCTTAAGGTGATTGGGATTCACACACCAGAATTTGCCTTTGAACGAGAGATCAGTAATATCAAGCGGGCGCTTCAGCAACATCAAATTACCTATCCCGTTCCCGTCGATAACGGCTATAAAACCTGGAAAGCCTACAGCAATGAATACTGGCCCCACCTGTTCTTAGCCGATCGTCAGGGTTTTCTGCGGTATGACCATATCGGTGAAGGTGCCTACGACACAACCGAGCAAACCATCCGCAAACTGCTGGGGTAAGAGCGATGGCAACCTCTACGCTATCCTTAGGACTGGCCCTATCAGGCGGTATTTTAACCGTCCTTTCGCCCTGCGTATTGCCGATTTTGCCTATTCTAGTGGGACGATCGCTGCAATCCCATACCTATGGTCCCGTTGCACTTATTAGCGGATTAATTGGTGGATTTGCTGTCGCAGGTAGCCTGCTAGGGATTACGGCAAGTTGGTTCACGGGTGTAGCAAATGTGCTACGTTATAGCGCGATCGGGCTGCTACTCATCCTGGGCTTGCTGGCAGTCTTTCCTGGCTGGAGCTATCGACTGTTGAGCTGTCTTCCAATCAACAGGTGGGTCAAAGAATCTAGCCGCATTGGCCTGTGGGGCGAGTTCTGGTTAGGCACACAACTGGGGTTGTTATGGACTCCCTGTGCTGGCCCCGTGCTGGGAGGAATTTTAGTGCTGGCAGCCGTTAATCATGCCGTGACCAGTGCCTTTAGTCTTTTATTGATCTATGGCCTGGGAGCCGCCATTCCTTTGCTGGCGATCGCCTATGGAGGACGGGCAGTTAGCCGCCGACTATTAAACTTACGATCCCATAGCAAACGGTTGCAGCGGGTCGGAGGAGTCATGATTGTGGCAACCGCGATCGCCATTCTACTTGGATGGGATGTGCAAATCCAACTCTGGGCAGCACCCTTATTTCCCCCTCTGGCACTTTAAAGGCAGGCAGCAGGAGGTATGGCGTATGGGGTATTAGTTGATTAATCTGCTACTTATGATGGATTTTGTCTTAAATGTCCCCTCAACACCACGCAAAGCAACCCAATCAGGCCTTTTTGGCAAAGACTTTTCACTGGGTTAACATCATCAGTCTCGTCTTAATGATCACCAGCGGATTGCAAATCTACAATGCGAACCCTGTATTTGGGGGCCGGGAGGGCTGGCATTTCCCCAAAATTGTATTGCTGGGAGGGTGGCTGGCAGGTGGACGAGACTGGCACTTTGCTGCCATGTGGATCTATTCGTTGAACCTGCTCTGCTATGGAGTATATATATTCATCACCCGTCGTTGGCAACATCGGTTTGCAGGCAGTAATGATCTAAAAGCCGTACGGGTCAGCCAAAACGAAAAACGTAGAAACTATGCCTGGCACCGGTTAGTATATACGGCGATCGTGCCTGTTTTGTTGTTGGCGATTGCTAGTGGTCTGGCCATGTATAAACCCGTTCAGCTCTACTGGCTGGCGGCTCTTTTTGGTAATTGGCAAACCCTCCGGACTGTACATTTCCTTACCGTCCCCACTGTCATTCTGTTTACCCTGGTCCACTCCCTACTTGCCTTGAAGGTGGGCAGCACCCGCCTGATTAAATCAATGTTCCTGAGTCGGTAACCCTGATTAAACCCAGTTACCGACCCATTCCATCCCCTATCCTCCAGCATCGGTTTTCCCTATGAGCCTGATCCTCCCCAAACGCTCCCTATCCCGTCGTCAGTTATTGCAATGGTCTAGTCTGACGATCGCAGGTTCACTCTTAAGCGGTTGTGGATCTAATCAGTTTGCCAGCACGATCGGCCAAACGTTTGAACCCCTCAACCAAAGCATTGAAGCCCTGATGCTTTCTCAGAAGCCTGTTCCAGAATATTCGGTCAGTGCGATCGAGCCAGATAAACTGCTAATTAACACCTTCGACATTACACCGCAAATTGATCCGGCACAGTTTCGTTTGACCATTGATGGCGAAGTTAATCACTCCGTGCAATTAAGTCTGAGAGAGATTCAGAAACTCCCGCTGACCTCAATGGTGATTCGGCATGTCTGTGTAGAAGGATGGGCGGCGATCGTTCAATGGGGTGGAGTCCGCCTGCAGGATCTGGCAAAACTCGTGCAGCCTAAATCCGGAGTTCGCTACGTCTACTTTAAATCTGCCGATGGCTATTACGAAAGCTGGGACATTGCCTCGTCATTGCATCCTCAAACGCTCATGGCGTATCAGAAAAATGGTCAACCCCTATCGCCAGATTATGGGGCTCCTTTACGTTTGGCATCTCCAGTTAAGCTAGGTTACAAGCAAAGCAAGTGGGTGACTCAAATTACTTTTCTCAGCCACTTAATGCCGATGCAAGGCTACTGGGAAGATCAGGGCTATGAGTGGTTTGCAGGACTATAACCGATCGGGTGAAGGGGATCGAAGTCCAGGGGCTGGCATCACAACAGGTTAAGATCTTAGGCGAATCCAGAGAGCACTCCTCCATTTGCTACATGGGACAATTAGACGGCTTCGACGTGCTAGATCTTCAGAAGCTTCAGAATAGAGATTTCAGGAAGCAACCGACTGCAAGTAGCTGGGTGCAACTAACCTGCCCTTATCCGCCTTACTCGCGCCTCAGTCAATTTGCCGTAGTTGCTTGCCCACATAGCGGCTCTTAAGCTTGCCCCCATCCCGCCAGTAGGCGTACCAATAGGGACCATGCAACTCGCCATTCGTTCCACTACACTTGCAGCCAGCTTTGCCACAGCGGACTCGCTCTAATTGATACAGGTGAAAGCCGATAGATCTCGTTTCAACAACCTCGCGATCGTTTATCCCGATGGGTTCTGGATCGGTTAATTGCTGTTCCAGTTCTTGAATCATCGTTGCCAATTCTGCATAGAGTTGCCTGGCCTGATCCAGGTTTAGCTGACGGAGTGTAGCTTTAAGTTTGTCGATATCAGGACGCTTGGGCATATCAACGACGATAGGGATGAGGGGAGCTATCAAAGAATTTTCTTATGTACAGGCTGAAAAATCTTATGTAAAAAATTGAATATGGCTTGAACGGACTCGTACATAAGAAATAATACATTACATAAGAAAAGATGGGACATCAGAGCATCGACGACAATTCCCTATGCCTCCATCAAAGCGCATAGGTCGCGTGTCGTTGGGGGCTTGAGTAAAAACCTGTGAAATGCCTGCCAGAAAAAGATCAATAGCGTTTTGGAGCTGATTACCCAACCGCTCTATCAACCTGCAAAACTCCTGGATTAGCCTGTGCCCACGCCATCGCTTCCGCCATTAAGATCCGATCGCCAGAGTCCAGGAATTGCTGCATCCGGGCAATCTGTCGTTGTTCTGCTGCTTCAGATCTATTGTGCTGATGTTGAGACTGGGCAAGCTGAGAAGCTTCATAAAAAGCCTTTCGAGATGCCTTGATGTTGAACACCGCCTGCTGAACGTACTGAACTCCTTGCAACGGCTCTGAGGTAAAGAGAGAAGCATCAGAATCTCCTGGAGAATTACTGACATCCGTAGAAGTCTTGGAACCTATCTGATGGCTGAAAGCCTTATCCAGTAGAT
>JBAUTA010000856.1:0-2850 GCA_049581985.1 Kovacikia sp. | reverse complement strand
GAAATAAGGTTCTGCTACATCTGAGTTTTCAATAGCCTGAGCGTACTCAGAAAAAAGATAGCACAGATAAAGTTTATTAAAAGAGGCATTAAAGATTGCTGTTCCATCATTGGCTACTTCATGTTTTGGTAATCCGTCCGCTTCATTATAAAATCGACCAATTAGATGGATTGGATTAACTGAATATCCCATCAAATTCGCGATTGCCTGCTGAAACGTTTGATTCCAGGTCAGTGCTGTTTTCTGTTTGATTTGACTAATCGCTTCATTGTAGGTTGTCATAGCGTATTCAACCTCTGCGAGTTCTTTCCCAACAACATAGAGCTGAAAACAATAGCAATGCGCGCAATACGCTGCGAATTCTAAATCCCCAGTTTCTAGTCCAATTTGATAGATTTCTAGCAATGGCTCCAGTGATTCTTTAAGATGCTCTTTCCAGTGCAGGACGTGTTCATATGCCATAAACAATGTCCTGGCTTTGAGTGAATGGGTATTCGGTTGTGACAACAACCTGAGAGCAAGCTGTCCAAACTGATAACCAGACTCGATGTCTCCAACCAAGCTACAAAGAATTAATCCAAAAATGGTATAGGAGAAGGGTGACACAGATGCATTACCATACAAAATTGACAAATTTACTTGTTTAGATGTGATTAGTAAAAATAAGTTAGGAGTAGCAAATTTAGCTGCGATCGTGATGTCTGATAGGATTTGCATAGCTGCCAACTTTTCTGGCTCAGTCATGTTGGGCAAACGGCTCAAATCCTCAATTGTTTTCTCATCCAAGAGGGATGTGACTATATCTAATTCAGTACGAATATCTGGGTGACTTGACTGTTTAAGGAAACTGATTCCCAATTGTTGTAAAATCTGTAATCCCGTATCGACTGCTTGCAGAGGTTGGTTCTGCGCGATGTCAGCCTGAATTTTGACTCTGTAAACTGGTATGCTATCAAGAATTGTTTTAACATATCGCAGAACAATCTCTGCCCAGTGCTCTACCTGCTCAAATTCACCACATAGATAGGCAACTTCTGTAGTTTCTAGATATAGGTCTAAAGTTAAGTCATAGTTGGTTTGCCAGCTAGATTTCGCCAGCCAAGCTCTACCTTTAGCGAAATAATTTCTTGCTGTACCATACGCGATCGCTGCCTTGGCTTTCTGACCTGCTAACAAATTCAATTTAGCAAATTCATCTCGTTCCACTTGATTGGTAACAAGCTCAATCCCATGATTGAGATGATCCACAGTTTCAAATAGTCGGTTTGATCGCCTCTCTAGTAAGATTTTTCCGAGGAGATTGCGACCAATTTGGAGATGAACTACTTGTTTCTGCGCCTCATCAATCAAAGCGTATGCTGCTTGTTGTACGCGATCGTGCAAGAACTTATACTCCTGAACTAACAAATTTTCGTCTAATTCAGAGATAGGCTGAACCAGTCCAGCTTGGATAGCGACTAACAAATTCTGAAAAACTGTTTGAGGCGATTGCTTAACGACGATCGTCAACGTTGCCAAATCAAACTCAGCCCCAACGCAGGCAGCTAGTTGAAGTACTCTCTGAGTACTTTCTGGTAGGTTTCTCAACTTACTCAGCAGTAAATCCACCACATTATCAGTAATATTCTGAGCTTCAATTTGAGCAATATTCCACTGCCAGCTTCGTTGCTCAGGTTTAAAGCTCAAGAGATTGTCACTGTACAGCGATCGCAAAAATTCGCCCACAAAGAACGGATTGCCTTCCGTCTTGTGCAACACTAACTTAGTCAGGGTCGCAACCGTGCCAACATTCTGATGTAGCGTCTCGGCAATTAGCTGATTCAGTGGTTCCAGTGTTAGGGGTGCTAAAACAATTTTCTGAGGCACTATCCCTTGCTTTCGCAAGTTTTCTAATGACAACGCTAATGGATGGACTGAAGTGACTTCATTGTCTCGATAGGTACCAATCAGAAACAGCGCTTGGGTTTGCTCATCGAGCAGCATCAGTTCGATTAACTTCAGCGTCGCAGAGTCAATCCACTGCAAATCATCTAAGAAGATGACTAGGGGATGTTCTACTGAACAAAACACCCGAATGAATTGCTGAAAAACTCGATTAAAGCGATTTTGAGCTTCCGTTGCCCCAACTTCAGTTACAGGTAGCTGTTTGCCAATAATTAACTCAACTTCCGGGATAACATCAGCGATGAGTTGCCCAATACTTCCTAACGCTTCTAAAAGGCGCGATCGCCACTGTTGCAGTTTCTCCTCAGGTTCATTAAGCAATTGCCGCACCAATTTTTGTAGAGCATTCGCGATCGCGCTGTAGGGAATATCTCGCTGAAACTGGTCAAACTTACCAGAAATAAAATAGCCACGCTTGGCTGTGATGGGTTTGTAGAGTTCCTGCACTAATGCTGACTTGCCAACTCCAGCGTAACCAGAGACGAGCATCATTTCAGCAGACACGCGGGGAGAAGAAGACGCGGGGACGCGGAGAGGCAGGGACGCGGGGACGTTATTACTCTCCGTGTCTTCCCCTCTCCCTATCTCCACCTCTTCCCTGCTTGCGATTCTCTCAAATGCTGCCAATAATGCTTCAGTCTCCACTTCGCGTCCGTATAGTTTCTGAGGAATTTGAAACTGATTTGAAATGTCTTGAAGTCCTAATGGAAAGGGTTCAATTCGACCAACTGTTTCTAGCTGCTCAACACAGCGTTCTAAATCCACTGTGATACCCCCAGCACTCTGATAGCGATCTTCGGAATTCTTCGCCATCAATTTGAGAATGATTTCTGAAACGGGTTGAGGAATCGCTGCATTCAGTTTGTGGGGCGGAACAGGTTGTTTAGCAATATGATAGTGGACGAG
>JBAUTA010000855.1:0-2689 GCA_049581985.1 Kovacikia sp. | reverse complement strand
AGGTCCAGAATTTGAGGAATCAGATCTTCTCGCTTGACGGCCATCATGTGCACGCCCTGGCATAGCTGGCGGGCCATTTGAACCTGCTCGGCAGCAATCAACATCCCTTCCTGGAGGGGATCAGAGGCTCGTTCCAGGCGATCAATAATAAAATCAGGAATGTGAACTCCAGGGACGCAGCGATTAATAAATTGAGCGTTCTTGGCTGATTTGAGGAGAAAGATTCCTGCTAGAACGGGTTTGTTAGATTGGGATGCAATCTGAACCATGAATTTTTCCAAAAGATCGAAGTCGGAGATCAACTGGCTCTGGAAAAACTGTGCCCCGGCTGCAAGTTTGCGCTCAAACCGACGCTGTAACCCGGACCAACTACCGCATTGAGGGTCAACCGCAGCCCCCACAAACAGGTCCAGCGCTCCATCGGTTAAGGGTTTGTCGTTAAGGTCAAACCCTGCGTTGAGCTTGCTAATTGTCTGTAGTAGTCGTACCGCTTCCAGTTCAAAGACGCTCCGCGCCGTCGGATGGTCGCCTGCTTTTACCGGGTCGCCAGTTAGGGCCAAAATATTCTGAATGCCCAAAGCGTGTGCTCCCATCAGATCTGCCTGCAAGCCGATCGAGTTGCGATCGCGACAGGCAACCTGACAGATCGGCTCAATTCCATGTTGGAGCAAAATTACGGATGCTGCTAGAGAAGACATCCGCAGAACTGCCCGGCTGCCATCAGTGATATTGACACCATGCACCCGTCCCTTCAATGCTCTTGCCATCTGAAGCATATGGGTTGGATCACCGCCCTTGGGAGGGGCGACCTCCGCAGTGACGATGAAATGCCCCGCCTGAACTGCTTTGCGGAAGCCAGGAATGGGGCGTTGCGGGTTGGGGAGCGAGTTTGAAATGTTGAGCATTCGCAATCAGGATTGTTCTCTATCTTTGCTTTATAGCCGTAGCCCTATTAGTTAGGACAGAGTGCAGGGTTGAACCCCTTGGCTGGGAGCAACGCCCCCCTCCCCCTGTAATCTTCTGTCCTAACCAAACTGGCGATAGCTATAAGTTACCTGGCATTTAGTGAAAATCCAAACTCAGCGGTTAAAACCTTTACAGGAACTTAAAATCTTTTGGAACTGCATGAAGCTCTTGGTCACTCCTGACCTACCCATCAATTTGGCGGAAGTCTGATTGAAGAAAGGTTGGAGAATCAGCAGGCGATGATGGCAGGATGGCAGGCAAAGGGCGTCTTAGGGGCGAAGCCCCCAAACCTCCATGGTGCAAAATTTTGTGTTTGCAACCCTAGGTTGGCAGGGAATAGCCCAAGGCCAGCTTAACTTTTTGGAGGGTTTGGTTGGCAATTTTGGAGGCTTTCTCCCGGCCATCTCGCAGGACGGATTCCAGGTAGCTTTTTTCAGCCATGATTTCTTTGTATTTGTCCTGAATCGGCTGCAGGTGGGCTATCGTTATCTCCGTCAGCAGGGGCTTAAATTGCCCCCAGCCCATCTCCTTACATTCTGCCGCAACCTCATCTTTAGATTTACCGGACATCAGCATGTACAGAGTCAGGAGGTTGTTGCACTCTGGACGTTCCGGGTCACCAAATACCAGTCCCCGCACGGGATCTGTCTTGCACTTCTTGATTTTGGTGCGAATCACATCGGGGGGATCTAGCAGATTGATGCGGCTCAGGTCGGATGGGTCAGACTTTGACATTTTTTTGGTGCCATCGGTCAGGCTCATGACACGGGCACCCTCGGTCTGGATCAGGGGGGTTGGTGATTTGAGTACGGGCTGATCGGGCTTGCCGTACTGGTGATTTAGCCGATCGACCAGGTCGCGGGTCAATTCAATGTGTTGTTTCTGGTCTTCCCCAACGGGCACCTTATCCGCGTCGTAAAGCAAAATATCTGCCGCCATCAGCACCGGATAGTCTAGCAGCCCCATCCCGACATTTTCTCCCTGCTTGACAGCCTTTTCCTTGAACTGGATCATGTCAGTCAACCAGTTGAGGGGGGTGATGCAATTGAGCAACCATGCGAGTTCGCTATGGGCTGAAACGTGAGACTGGACAAAAATGGTGGAACAGGTCAGGTCAATCTCGCAGGCAAGGTAAAGGGCTGCGATCGCATAGGTATCTGCGGCTAAGGTGGCGGGGTTGTGGGGAACTGTAATCGCGTGCAGGTCAACGACGCAGAAGAAGTTATCGTACTGGTACTGCCCTTCTACCCAATTGCGGATGGCACCCAAATAATTGCCCAGATGGAGATTACCCGTTGGTTGGACTCCAGAAAGAACCCGTTGCTTAACCATAATATTCAATATCAACACACCATTTGAGGCTACTCATACCAATTTAAACAGCGAACAGAGCAGAATGGGGACGGGGTGCAGGGGTGGAACCCCTGGCTGGGGGCAAAGGTTCCACCGTTCGGCTAAGCGCTTACGGCGAAAGCCCCTGCACCCCATTTCCAGCTGTCGCGGTTGCTTTTTGAATTGGCACCACTATTTCAAGAACACTTTAGCTTCAGCAACACTTTAGCAGTGTAAAGACGAACGCGAACGCGATGAAAAATTTTCCCTACTAAGGATCACGGATTAAAGTAATACCGCAACTTGTAGGGGTGGGCTTTACAGTCCAATCATCGCCTGTACGAAGATAGGGGTAAATCCGCTCCCACCCAATTCTAGAACCTATTTAATT
>JBAUTA010000854.1:0-3901 GCA_049581985.1 Kovacikia sp. | reverse complement strand
GCTCTGAAAATACCTTTCCATCCTTCAGCGTGCTGAAAAGTCAGCATGGATGATTGGTATGAAAACCGCTGGAATGATAAAAAGGGGTATTTGGGGAAACGCCCCCAAACACCCCCAAGGTCATCGTTAGCTTAATTACCCCCAGTTACTGACAGCTTCTTAAGGCTGGTAATTTGGTGCACCTGTGATATCGATATAGTTGTAGTCAAGGTATTGACCAATAACTCTACCGTAGTTGGAATTATTTTGTTGCCCACCTGAGCTTTCTGAAACTGCATTCAAGATGTTCAGCTCCATGCCGATATAATAACGACCGTTCCCTCTCCAACCATCCCAGTTCATGTCTGGAAGGACGAGTGGGGTAATCGAGAAAGTCGAACCAGACACCGTATTATTGCTATCAAAGGTTGCATAGCTATTGGCAGCAATTGTCTTAACGCTGAGATATCCAGAGAAGGTATAGTCGCTACCGTCAATGAAATCATCGTTGGAGAAGTAAAACCGAACATAGAAGATATCGGCTGAACTAGCACTTGTTGCCACGTTGCCAATGTTATTAATTCTGCCTGATATCCGGATTGACTGATTGGGGGACGCAGTCGTTTGGGTGATACTAAGACCACCGCCCACCATATCCGGCCTGTTGGTGTCTTTAATCCCCAATGGCGTTGCTGCCGTATTGTTAGTCTCGTTTGTTTCGGGAACATTGTTATCTGCATCCACAATCATCCCAATGTAGTAGGTCTGGTCCCCTCCCCAAAAATCATAGTTTTGATCAGGGACAGCGACAGTGATCGAATTTGAGTAGGTTTGATTGAGTCCCAGATTGGAAATGGTGACTATAGCGTCACCGATAACAGTATTACTGCTATTTACCTGAGATAGGAGGCGATCGGACGCATCGCTAATCACGTTGTCTCGTGAAATATAGAACTTCACAGTAAACTGGGGTGGAATGTAGCTGGCGCTAGTGTTTACCACCTGATAGTTAATTTTGATTGCAGGTACATAGGAGGAACTGCTGGTTTTAAGGCTGATTGTTGGAGTGCCGCTAGTAGTTGGCAACGCCGAACCATTCGTCTTTGAAATCGAAAATGTTGAAGATGTTGAACCAGCAACGAGATCGATCGGTTGCCCAGCGGCTGCACCCAGGCTTAATTGATAGGCCGTAATATTGGTTTCCGAAGTCGGGGTAAAGATTCGGAGGAAGTAATTACCAGCCGCCAGGTTCTGGTTCTGAAATTGTTCGTTAGAGGTTCCCAGGTTGGCTGAAATAGATCTGATATCGCCAGAATCGTAGATACCGTTATTATTGACATCCCAAATTAGCCAAACGTCGGCATTGGCGGTTAGTCCTGTGAGAGACAGGTTGAAGGTGCTGCCCTGCGACAGCTTAAATTTATAGTAATCGTTACCATCGGATGAACTACCGATTTTGTCGGTATATAAACCAGTATTGTTAAGTGTACCAATGTCAAAGGCTGTCGCTAATGTATCGCCAGCTAAATCGACCCTCGCTGCTGTAACTGCTGTAGTTGCAATTCTCCAGTTCGCATCAGAAACGGTTGTGATAGATGCGGTGGTAACGGAAGAGGTTCCATTCATCTGCCAGATTATGTTCGCACCTGAGGACGTATTACGCCAGACTAAATCTAAGTAGCCATCGTTTGTGAAGTCTGCTGCTCCAGCAATGTACCAGCTAGTAGGGATTGTGGGAAGCGAAACGCTATAGGAAAAGGTAGACCCATTCATCACCCAGATTACATCTTGGCCGGTAGAATAGTTTCGCCAAACGAGATCGGGCTTTCCATCCTGATTAAAGTCTCCAACCGCGTCGATACGAAAGTTGGGATCTGTAACGTCTTGCAGGGAAATAGAACTCCTGAAGGTGACCCCATCCATCAGCCAGATTACATTCTTGCCCGTAGTGGGATTTCGCCAAACGAGATCGGTCTTGCCATCTCCATCGAAATCCGCAGATCCTTCGATCTTCCAGTTAGGGTCTGCGACTTTTGAAAGATTCACCGAAGAACTGAATGCGGTGCCGTTCATCAGCCAAATAGTATTACTCCCGGTGGCATAATTCCGCCAGATATAGTCTGGTGTTCCGTCACCATTCATATCGCCTGCGGATTCTAGCTTCCAGTTGGTGTCACTGACCGAAGTGGTCGATATATTACTAACGTTGGTGAGACCGTTCATCTGCCAGACTACATTTTTACCTGTAGCGTAGTTACGCCATAGCAGATCGGAGCGACTTGTCGGAATAGTACTGACGTTCAGCGTGTATTGATCAACCGTAGTAGTGTTATTGGGAGTGTAGACGCGGATGTAGTAGTCACCGGCTTCTAAAGTGGAGTTTGAGACAATTGATTCTGCCAGTAGCCCTCCATTAGAGGAGGTTTGCAAGGGGTCGCCATTATTATCAAGTAACGCTAAATCAGCATTGCCAGTTAAGCCGTTGAGCGTCAAGATAAGACTACTGCGCTGAGTCAGCAGCAAATGAAAATAGTCGTTTGTATCGCTGGGATCGAGGGAATACCCAGGATCACCCCCTGTTGTAGCTTTGGAGAAAATTTGGGTGTTAGAGCTAGAGCTAATAAGTCTTTGGGTTGTTGCTACGCTATTATCAAGTACGCCACTTTTATCAGCCATTGCTGTTGCCTCCGCTATCTCAAGCCTATATTTCCCTGTATTAATTAATTGCAAACAAGACTGTAGGGGCTTTATATAAACTTCTTAATCAGGTTGGTTTTTGAGATGATTTCAGGGTTTTTACGGGTTGTTGGCTTTTAATTTTTGTCTCCCTGACTATCGGTAAACACTGATAAATCCTGAAAAGAAATACCGCAGGTTAAGAGTAGTTGTGGAAAATATATAGCGCTCCTATTTGGATTGTGAGAAAGGATTCCACTGGAATCCTTTCTCATAAAGCCTCTCAAACTCACAACTGTTTTAGGACGGCTATGGTGTTCCTATTTGGATTGGGAAAGCCTTTTCCTGTTGGGAAAGGCTTTCCCAACTCTACTTTTTCACAACTGATTTAGGGCTGCTATAGAATGATTTTTGAAAAGGTTGTATGGGAAGCTTTTCTCAAAAAATAAATCGAAATTCAAAGGAAATCATGGATGGAGCAACTTTAAACAGTGCTTGCTGGGTTTGATACTTAAACTTTTACACTAAAAATTAAAATGACCGACTTCAATCAATGGACTCTTTCCTGTCATAATCTCTTTCCGACACCACTTTTTGTCTTTGGTTTAAATAATTGTGAAGCGCTAAATATTCAGCTTTTGGAAATTATTGAGCGGTTAAAACAGTCAGATTCAGGATGTGAAGCTTCTAATGTTCTGGGTTGGCATAGTAGGGGTAATTTATTTGAAATTCGTGAGTTTCAGTCGTTCAAGATTTTAGTTGATCGGGCGATCGCAGAGGTGGCCCAGGTGACAGGTTATGGAAACGTTAGGATCGCAGCTGCGAACTGCTGGGTAAATGTAAACCAAAAGTATGCCAGTAATAAAATCCATGATCATGCAAACTGTCTTTTTAGCGGCGTTTACTATGTGAAAACCCCGGAAAAATGTGGGGATCTCATGTTTTATGATCCTCGGAATGCCAGGACTTTTTATAAGCCACTGGTTTCTGAATTTACAGCCTATACGGCGGATGCAATCTCTCATGTTGCAGAGGCGGGGTTATTGCTTATTTTCCCAAGCTGGTTAAAGCATGGAGTAGAGCCAAATTTAAGCGATGAAGATAGGGTTAGCCTTAGCTTCAATTATGTTTTTGCTTGAGTCCGCCAATACTTTGGAGCTTTTCATAAGCAAGTAGGTGTAATTAATTAATACCAATTTAAAAAATGAAGGTTGCAGATGGGGGTGCAGGGGTGCCACCCCTGCAC
>JBAUTA010000853.1:0-5240 GCA_049581985.1 Kovacikia sp. | reverse complement strand
GGGTAATGACTGCCCTCGAACCATCCTCATGCCCCAAGGTCTTCTTCGATTCTAGTGTTGCAAACATAAACTTTGCAACATGAGGGTTTGGGGGCTTTGCCCCCAAGAAGGGGTGTCATCCTTCCCCCCTTTCGAAACTTTCGTTTTGGTCTGCTAGACAGTTGGTATAGCTATCTACAGAGGCAGGTTTCGCTTCTATCGCTGCACTTACCCTTAGGGAACGCCAGGCAAACAACCGCCCCTAACCGAGAAGTATTAGATTAGAACTGGAAGTTCGAGGAACTCATCGGAAGTAGCTACACCAACGTTGGCACCTTTGAGAAACCATTACCTTCGATCGCCGTAGTTTGGAGAACTGGGCCTGGAGGTCGCCTTAGCGCTTAGTTAGTCTCCCCTGATTTTGGGCTGGAGGGTTGTTTGGGCTGGACGGCTTTCCTGGCTTTGGCGGCATCTACCTGATCTGCGGCGATGGCATACCAAACTTGACCCATCGTGCGCGGATTCAATTGCTTACCCTTTTGCCCAGGAAACCACTTGAAGAATCGCCCATCTGCCAGCGCATCTAACGTTGCACTGCTTTTTGCGCCTGCTTCTCCTAATGCTGTCAGCCATTGGTCGTAATCTGCGCGCTGATAGGTTCCTATTTTTTTGCGGCTCTCTGGGGACAGGGTTTCCAACTTGTCCATCAGGCTGCTGGCAGTTTCATTCCATTGGGCCTTACCCTGTTCCGTTTTGCCACCCCCTTTTTGATCCTTAAACTGGGGATATCTGGCATAAAACACTTCATCGGTCAAATTAGTAAACAGTTGATTGTCCACTCCAAGCTTGCGGAGACGATCGCGGAGGTTTCCCTCCGATTTAGGACTCAGGGTTTCCTGCTTGATTGGTTTTTCAGTAGAGGGTTTTTTAGCCGTGTCAGGGCTGGTCGCCGCAGGGGCAGAGGGTGACTCAGGGGCAACGGGATTTTGAGCAAGGGGGCTTTGGGGGGCCGGGCTGGTGGCCACAGACGGGGCAGGCTCTGGAGCTTTAGGCTGCGATCGGGGAGATATCACCCTCCAGATAACCACTCCGACTAATAATGCTAGCCCCATGAGCATTGCCGCCGAGGCTCGAGGATCCCCACCACTACGCCTTGTTTGTACGCGTTTTCTGGGTTCTGGCGGGCTCTCATCAGCAGCCTGAAAACCAGGGGTCGGGGTCGGCTGCTCTGGATTGGGGTCAGGAGAAAATTGTGGCGGGGGAGGCGAGGTCGGAGGAACTGCAATTGGATTGGCGGAATATTTGGGCGCAGGGGGGGGCGCGGGAGGCGAGGCGATCGGATCGGAAGCGGTTTGCGTTGCAGCGGATTGGTCTGGAACCTCCGCCACAGGTTCTAAAGCCTGCAAGACCTGGTCCGCCGATGCAAAACGCTTTTGAGGGCGGGCATCGAGCATCTGCCGAAGGATACGGGCAAATTTAGGATTAACCATGCCCCCCTGCCCCCACTCAAAGCTCTGGCTTTTATGGTTGTAAAGGTCTTCTGGGGTTTTGCCCGTCAACAGGACGATCGCCGTAACGGCCAGGGCATACAGATCACTACTGGGATACCCCTTCTCGTTATTCAGCTTTTCAGGCGGTGTGTAACCCCAGCGCCCCCGTGCATCCTCTGGCGAAATTGGATGGAGCTGCAACCGGGCAACCAGATCCCTGACCAGCCCGTAGTTAATCAAAATAGGAAGCTGGTCTTGCTGACGCGAAATAATACTGTCAGGGGAAATATTGCCATGAATCACTCCCCGACTATGCAGGTAGGACAATACAGGCAGCAGTTGCGACATCAGCCGCATCACTTCTGTTTCGGAAAATGCCTGTCCCTTGGCCTTGCGATCGTTGAGTAAAACCCCGTAGCTCTTACCTTCAACATATTCCCTTACCCAGTAAAACCGTTGGTCTTCGACAATCATTGCCCTTGGACGGGGTAACTGGGGGTGTCGCAACCCATAGAGAGAAGACGCTTCCTGATGGAAAAGTTGCAGGAGCGTAGCGGCGATCGCTGGGTCTTGCTGAGATGGGACAAATTCCTTGAGTACACACAGCTCGTTAAACTGCTTTTGGTCGCGTGCCAGATAGGTTTGACCATATTTTCCCCGTCTTGCAACGCCCACTACCCGGTAGCGGTTATCAAGCAGGGTTCCAGAAGCAAGGGGAGCAATCATGGCGAACTACAAGGATTAGGATAAAAATGAGTAATGGAAGAGGCGTCAGGTTTCAGGCAGCAAACAGAAAACCATTAAGGATAAAGGGCTTCAGCCCTATCAAATTGTCCTGACCTTGATTACCGCTGCTAGAAAGGAAAAGTTGCAGTATGGAATTGACAAAATTATAGAACCTTCGTACTAAAAAGTACCATCCCTGATCAGGTCTTTGTGAGGCTAACCCCATGAAAATTAAACCTCAACTCTTTAGAGATGAAACTAGAATTTAGGGATGAAACTAGAATTTGTTAGCGCATTTCCCAAAATCGCTGCCATCCCACTCCGATAGGCTAATCCCAATTTAAAAGCAACCACGCCAGAGGGAAACGGGATACCACTCTTATTGTTTAACTGGGTATCATCAACAGCCTTTATTTAATGGTGGAATTTTTTGAAGCCAGATGCAAGAATCGGGTATCAGCCAGGTGATACCGAGCGCAGGGCTGGGATTTAGCCCGTGCTGTCGCTCTCCACTCAAATCGCTTCCCCCCCCCTTTACGGTAAAACGGCGGTAAAAGCGGCGAGCCTGATAATTTTCCTGCCCGTGGCTGCGATAAAGCGGTATCATCAAATCTCCGTGCCAAGGTTTTCGCCCGCCTGCTAAGCCCTCATGATTGGAGTGGTCGATATGATTTAATTGGCGCTGCTTAGGGGTAGGCGCAGGTCATGGGAGGCTAGCAGACCAAAAAGAAAGTTTTGGAGGGGGGCTGGGGGTGGGTTCCCCCATGTTTCAAAATTTATGATTTGCAACACTAGCAGGGGTCAATGTAGGAACAGAATTAATTTCATATCAATTCCTACCTATCAATTCAAAAGGATTCTGAACATGGTTAAAATCATCAGCCGCAAATCTTTGGGACTTCAGCCCGTATTTGATATCGGCGTTCAGGCTGATGACCATAACTTTGTTCTGGCAAATGGACTGGTTGCCTCCAACTGTTTCAACAAGAGCCACTCAACGGCTTATGGCTACGTTACTTTCCAGACGGCGTATCTGAAGGCGAACTATCCGGTTGAGTATATGGCGGCCTTGCTGACCGCAAACAGCGGTGACCAGGATAAGGTTCAGAAATACATTGCTACCTGCATGGCAATGGGTATTAAGGTGGAACCGCCCGATGTAAACTGTTCTGGCATAGACTTTACCCCTTTGAGCGACAGCATTTTGTTTGGACTGTCAGCGGTGCGGAATGTGGGGCTGGGAGCGATCGAAAGCATTCTGGCGGTTCGGGAAAAGGAAGGACCATTTCAGTCATTGGCGGATTTGTGCGATCGCGTCGATTCTCGCACCGTCAACCGCCGGGCCTTAGAAGCGCTGATTTACTGCGGTGCGTTTGACAATTTTGAACCCAACCGCAACCAACTGTTAAAAGACCTGGAACTGGTCATAGACTGGGCGCAGTCGCGCGCGAAGGATCGGGCCAGTGGACAGGGCAACCTGTTTGACCTGCTCAGCGGCGGCAGTAGCACCGTTCAGGAGGCAACTGTCAATTTTGAGTCTGCGCCCAAAGCACCCCCCGCTCCGGAGCTGCCCCAGCAGGAGAAGCTGAGAATGGAAAAGGAAATCCTGGGCTTCTATATTTCCGATCATCCCCTCAAGCAAGTACGGGAATCGGCACGCATTCTAGCTCCGATCAACCTGAGTGACCTGGCAGACTACAGCGACAATGGGGCAACCGTGAGTGCGATCGTTCTGCTGACTAACGTCAAGCCTGTGACCACAAAAAAGGGCGATCGCATGGCAATTGTCCAGGTAGAAGACTTAACCGGGCAGACCGAAGCCGTTGTGTTTCCCAAATCCTACGCGAATATTGGGCATCACATCCAACCGGATGCCCGATTAATGGTCTGGGGTAAGGTCGATCGGCGGGACGATCAGGTGCAGTTCATTATTGAAGATGCGGAACCGGTAGAAATGGTTCAGATGGTGATGGTTGAGATCAATTCCACGGTCGCCAGTGATATCGCCCAGCGACAACGCTTGAAAGAGGTGCTGCTAGAAAATCAGGGTGAAAAGGATAAGGCAAAAGTCCCTGTGGTGGCGATCGTCAGCGCTCAGGATAAACGGCACTTTGTTCGGTTTGGTCCTCAATTTCGAGTCCAGGACTATCAGGCAGCAGTCAACGCTTTGATGCGAGCTGGATTTCAAGCAAGGGCCACGGCATTGACGAATCTATAGGCACAGATCCTGCGGAGTTGCCTGCTAAGTAGAACTGCCGGATTACAATTTACACTGGACGTTGGCATCCGGATCTTCCATCAGGCGATCGGCAATGTTGTACCATTCCATCCACAGTAACGCTGGATCTTGCGGATTAAGGGACTGCCCCTTCAGTTCAGGGTGTTGATTGTAAAATTCAGCGTCAACTTTTTCAACCAAGCAGGGCTCATCAATTCCCAGTTCCTTTAACCGATCTTTATACTGTTTCTTGCGTTCTGCCATCGAGGGTTGGGAAGAAGGCAGCTCAATTTTGGGAAGGGAATCCAATGGATTTTTGAGCTTGGGAAGGGAATCCAATGGATTTTTAGGCTTGGGAAGGGAATCCAACGGATTTTTGAACTTGGGGATGGGATCAAATTTAGGAATCCACTCTGATTTGTATTGGGCGATCGCAGTCCACACCAGCCAGCCCAACCCAACTACTAGCAACAGCTTAATCAGAAACTTGAGGATGCTAGTGATAAAGCGTTCAGACCAGCCAAGGATGGGTTGCATCACTTCCCAAATGAGTTTCCCTAGAAATCGAAACAGGCGGGAAAACACCCTCCAGGTAACTGAGCCGATCTCTGCAAATACCCTATCCCACCAGGAATAAGCCGGATGGGTTGGTGCCTTGGGGGTAGGAGTTCCCACCGCATTGATGGTGGGTTCAACTTTCGTCCTGGCTAGGGATCGAGTGGATCGGGAAGAATTGCTGGGTGCAGCGACCATCGGTGCCAGCAAGGGCAGGATCTCGTCAGCGGATTGGTAGCGATCGGCCAAATCATCGCTCAACATGCGATGCA
>JBAUTA010000852.1:0-1648 GCA_049581985.1 Kovacikia sp. | reverse complement strand
GTGCCTAGGCAAGATTTATGTAAAAATGAAATTTCTATTACACAGACAGAATTTTTTGCTGTATTAACGCACAAAAAGTCTTAGTGTGGGGCACTGATCGGAGAAAAAGATATGTGTCAAACTGAGGATAGTCGAGCTTAATATTCATCATACAATGTCCTTACTGTAACGGAGCGCACCTAAGCAAAGCTGGTCTGGGTCGTAGACAAGGCCAAAGCGTGCAACGCCTACTGGTGCATTGATTGCAATCGCAGCTTCAGTGATTGAGCTGGAACCCCGATGCATCGAATTCATAAATCGGTAGAACAAGTCGAACGAGTCCTCAAGATGCGTTCTGAAGGCCTGGGCGTGCGAACTGACTAAAAGAGAACTGAAGGGAGAAACGCACCTGTGGGCTGATTGTAGAGACCATAACTCATCAACGTCATAGGTTGGATCACTCGTAGCCCTTGCTTTAAACACCAGCGGAACAGTTCGCTATTGCGCATAGGCAACAGAAATCCTTGCCCTTCAAAGGCCTTGGCTGCGCTAATCAGCGCCTTCAAATCTTGATTGCTTAACCCTAAAGCATGACCGAGGAAACCAATTGAAGTCGCGTATCCGGTGATGGCATTGCCATGCTCAACAACGGTTGCCGCGCCCTGCTGAATCGCTCGGCTGAGTTCTCGACTGCGATCGAAGCTGTGGATCTTCCGACAGAGGCGATCGCAAGTTTCTAAATCGTCGGGAGTTGCCAAACGGACTGGATAATCTGGCGTTTCGAGGTTGAGAGCTTCTCCTTGAATATTTGCGAGGGGTTCCTTCACCTCAAACCCAAGCTTGGTATACAGAGCCAGAGAACGGTTGTGGAATGCCGACTGAACTAAGCGCACGCTAGCAACCTGCTGCTGTTGAGCGCGATCTAGTACCGCCGTCATTAGATGTCTGCCCAAGGTGGCGTTTTGAATCGCTGGAGCAACGCTAAGAGGCCCGACTCCAGCAATGGTTGTCTCTTCCCACAGAAAGTTGCTACCCACAATTTGCCCGCCCACCTCGGCGACGACTGAGTAGATATCTGGACAGGAAAACAGTTGTGAAATGATTCTTTGCGTTACTTCAAGCGAGGGAAAATCTGATGGAAAATTGTGCTGCTCTGAAATCGTCTTAAATGCCTCATAGCAAATCTCACTGCAAGTCTGGGCATCGGTTAGGTCGCCAGCCCGAAGGTTTAGGGTCATGTCAGCGATCGCCGTTAGTTCTCTCATTGTATTCTCTACTAGTCGGAGTTTGTCCTGTCATCCACTGCCATGACGAGGGATAGACGATCGGGTTTGCGAACAGCCGCGAGCATTCATTCCATATAAAAGAAACTCCAAATGCCGCAGAGCCGCAAATAATAACGGTACCGATTGTTATGAGGAACATCGCTTTGATAGATGGCTTAGAATTGGTAGGCATGGATTTCTCCCTAGAGAAGTTGAATTTCTTCTTGAACTACGAACGAGCATTATTCAAATTGCCAACGCCAGTTGATTGCACGAGGCTTTTGATATGGGGTTGGGGGTTTAATTTTTCGTTTGTAGGTCGTTCCTCGGTAGCACAGCGTTACGGTAGGCCAATCTGTTTCATCTTCTTCAGAAATCATTGCAGGACGCGGAATGTAGTCGAA
>JBAUTA010000851.1:0-2483 GCA_049581985.1 Kovacikia sp. | reverse complement strand
GTTATGGGTTCTTTTGGTTTTCGCCCTAGACTCCTGGGCTTTGCACCTGTTGCTGTATCTTCTAAAAAATAACTGGAGGGGACAGAAGCCTTTTGCCATTTCCCATCTTTCACTCCAGTGAACAATGCCGTCTTAATCCTGACTCGCTCCTCTCGCAGGGCTTCAGGGCTGAGGTCCCCGTATAGCGTCTGAATAATCGTGTCATGGTGCAGCATTTCGCCTGGATGTTGCCCTAATACCTGGGCGATCGCCTCCCGTTTCGTCAGTTGGGCATAAGCTGGTAACAGCGGCAATGACTTTCGCTGTGCGGGAGCTTTTTCTGCCTTTGCTTTCGCGGGTGCTTTTGCGATAGGGGCTTTGGGCTTGGGCTGCTTGGGAGCTTTGGCGGTGGCTGTGGATGTCGTTTGAGTGCCCTTGCTGGCCGTGGGCTTGCCAATCAAGAATGTGGCGGGGGCTGTTCCCTTTTGCCATCGTTTTTGGCTTTGACCTTTGTACAGTTGGGTATTCAGGCTTTTGCGTTCTGCTTTATGGTCTGCTGCGCTTAACTTTCCAAACAGTCCTTCGCTGAT
Organism: Kovacikia sp.; assembly: GCA_049581985.1. Classification (GTDB taxonomy): domain Bacteria; phylum Cyanobacteriota; class Cyanobacteriia; order Leptolyngbyales; family Leptolyngbyaceae; genus Kovacikia. Next base: position 1,914 of record JBAUTA010000851.1, on the reverse strand, counting down.
TTGATCTGTAGTTACGTCTTGGCCTGGGGTGGCTTGCAATACCTGGGCGATCGCCTCCAATCGTGTCAGCCCCTCATAGGCAGGCAGCAGTGGGCGGGGGCTGCGTTTGCTGGATGCAGGAGTTGGTTTTGGCGTAGCTTTGGCCTTGCGGTTGCTAGCCGTAGTCTTGGGGGTTTCGCTTGCAGGTGCTTTAGCGATGGCTGGGGATAGGGATATGCGATCGGCTTGGGTGATCCCATCCAATGCGGGTTCTGCCGATTTGAGACCGATCTGTAAGGGGGCCACTCCATAACTCGGAACGAGCTGATTCAGCAGCAGGGCATTGACGTGCGAAAGCTTTTCTCTGAGGTGGCTGGCTTTCGTGTTTGCTGCGGTTAGCGCTTGTTCGTACTGGGACTTCAGCGCGATGAGGGAATTGATAGGGGATTGTGGCGGTGTGGTGGATGGGGGCATTATTTGCTGTTCTTAGAGAGAATGTTCATATTGTTTTATCCTACTCCTTGCTTTTGGCCTAATTGGGGCTTAAGGAGTATTGGAACAAGAACGTACGCTAAGGCTAAAATCTTTATTTAGAAGGGCTTTCAGATATCAATGTTTCTTTGCATTTTCTCTATCAAAATCGTACCAGTTAGACCTTATCCTAGCTGGCACTGAAAATTGAAACGGTATATCAAGGGTTTCAGCCCTCTATTGCCAGATGGGTTTAATTGGTACAGAAATCGAGAGTGCTTAGCGTACATTCCTATTCCAAAACTACTCACATCCCGTAACTTAGACATCTCAGCTACCCTCCCCCATCCTTTAGCTACCCCCCCCCTTTACAGTTTGACGCTTTTGTAACAAAATGTTAAGTTGCACACCGCATGCAACAATCTGTCTGTTCATTGACCTTACGGTAGTTGCTGCTCGGCAATAACGGCAATATTTTGATTTGTTAAACCAACGTCCAGTTGGTAGGGGGGAATTCCATGTCTAAACAACGGTTGTCTAAACTAGAGAAAGTCCGTATCGGTGAAGTTCTGGTCAAAAAAGGTCTTATCACCCAAAACGAGCTGATGTTGGCTTTATTGGAACAGTCCAATACTCAGCTAAAGCTCGGTGAAATCTTGATTCGGCAGGGCAGAGTGACGCGCCTGCAGCTCAATCAAGTACTTAGAGAACAGCAACGGCGCAATTGGACTGCTTCAGCCTTATTCGCGTTGAGTACCGTTGTGTCTGCTGTTCCTAAACCTTTACCTATTAAGGTTCCAGTTACAATTGAGCCGTCAACGGAGCGTACGAGTTTGAATAATGCTAAAGGCGGTGGCACAGCGATGATGCAGCGGAAGACTTCGCATCGGGTTAATCTACAAGCGTTTAAAACCCCTCCCAATAAGGGATCTGATATTCCACTGTCGGCCAATCCTCACCCAACGGTCGCTTCTCCATTGAGGGGTTTTTGCCATCCTCTCAATGGGGCAGGCGTCCTCTCTCAGGGCATTCGAGGAGAAACCCATCGCGGCAGAATGGAGTATGCCTATGACCTTCAAACAGACATTGGTACCCCTGTTTATGCAATGCGAGCTGGGCGAGTACTTTTGATGGAGGATCGTTATCCAGACAATGGGGGGGGCGCTGAAAATATTTCTAAATTTAACTACGTTTTAATCGAGCATGATGGCGGGTACCGTTCTGCCTATGTCCATCTTCAGCATGGCTTCCAGGATAAGGTACAGATCAAAGTCAATGATACTGTGGAACGTGGTCAATTAATTGGCTACAGCGGCAACTCAGGCTGGAGTTCTGGTCCACACCTCCACGTTGAAGTAGACGAACCTGGGGAAACCTATGCTTTTAGCCAGACCGTACCCTTTGCAATCGCTGAAGCCTGTGGCCCTGGATCCATTGCCCGAAAAAATAACTAGACGAAGTACC
>JBAUTA010000850.1:0-1771 GCA_049581985.1 Kovacikia sp. | reverse complement strand
ATCCCAGATAGATGTATTCTTCTAGATATACTTTTCTGAAAGATTAATAATCAGGAATGGAGGATGACGATCAAAATAGCAGGGCTGTTTTTTTCGCAAGCTTCAACCTTTCATTCCTCAGTAGTCTCAGAAAGGGTGGGATGACGGGAGCGTCGGAGGGCACAAGCGTCGGAGAATGGAAAATCTCTCTCTTCCCTCCTTCTCTCCCCTTCTCTCCTCTTTTTCCCTCCCTCCCCCAACCTTTCTTCTTTTCTCACCATGCTTGATCGCAAACAGGTCCAAAAAGTTGCCCATCTTGCCCGACTGCAGTTGACTCCCCAGGAAGAGGAGCAATTCACAACGCAACTGAGCAGCATTCTGGAGTACTTTGAGCAGTTAAGTGAACTGGATGTTAGCGGCGTCGAACCCACCACACGGGCGATCGACGTCAGTAATGTAACCCGCCAGGATATCCTGCAACCTTGTTTAGAGCGGGAAGCAATTCTAGACGGTGCCCCCGAGCGCGAAGGCGATTTCTTCAAAGTCCCCAGAATTATTAATGCGGAATAGAGGGGACTCCTGCACGCTGTTTTTCTGAGTGTCTTAGGTTTCAAACACTATGAAACTGTCACTTCATTGCCCTTCCTGTGCAAGACCGATCGGAGATATTCACGGCTCGACCCTACAAGTCACCTGTGCTACTTGTCGCAGCCACTATGGGGTTGTCTATGGCAAACTGTCAAGGCGATCCTCCATTTATGAAACGCTGCTTTATCTCACTTCAAAGCTGCCTCGCCTTTACCGGCGGCACTATACGCTGCAAATTACAACGCCCGATCGCGCCCTGAGGCTGCTGCAGTTTTCCATTCCTGGTAAAGCAGATGATATCCCTGTTCGTTCTGGTGACCTTGTATCGGTGATTTACACCATGCAGGGTTACCTGATGAAAAAGCTGGTTGCAATTACCAATCACACCACTGGCAAGCGTTATGTCTTGCCCAACCCTATTCCCAGTCCTGGCTACTTAACATTAATATTGGGGTTCGCAGCAATTGGGCTGCTTATTTGCGCCAATATCAGCGGCGTCAGTATTTTTCTGACATCCGTGGGGAGTGCGTTGGGAATTCTAGCTTTCTTAAAGTGGACCAATACTGCCCAGCTGACCCATCCCCCCTTAGAAACCCAAGGACAAAGTGGCAAGCGGTTACTGAGCGACCAACGATTACTCGTGCAAAAGTCCAGGATTGACCATCGCATTGACGAACTGGATCATGAATGCAAGACCAATCAGGTCTTGATCGAACAGCTTGAAAACTTAAAACGAAAGATGACTGAAGTAGATCAACAGCTCTACTCTGCTCGGATTTATCGATCAACCAGTGCGGTTAAGTTGTTGAAGCAGCAAATCGCAAATATTCATCGTTTGATTCGAGAATATCGCCAGGCAATCAAAATGATCGACATTGAGGTAGAAACCTCCTGGATTGCCGATCAGTTACCAGATGCAAGTGATTTTACCCGAACTATTGTGTCCAAGCTAGAAGAACTGAAGGCGATCGAAGAACAAAACCAGTTTCTCAAACTTCAGCTTTCTGCCTATGAAGAAATCAACTCGCTTTCCTAAAAACCCATGGTGCTAGAAAGGGAGGAGGGTAAAAAATGCTTCTCCTTCCTGCCTCTCTCTTCAGAGTTTTATAGCGGTTTGCACTTGGGTGAAGTACAGAAATGTGAGGTACAGTGAGGGTGCTTCGCGCCCCACTGTACCTCACACCCTTGAAAAGAGCTATATTCT
>JBAUTA010000849.1:0-3483 GCA_049581985.1 Kovacikia sp. | reverse complement strand
TGCAATGAACCCCGTACTGGTGACAAAGACAAGCATCCGAATGTCATCGATCGTGGTTTGGTAACGAGCCGCTGCTGTATTGAGGGCTTGGCGCGCCACGCGCTCTGCCAACGGCACCGCATGATCCTGGAATAGTTGCATCCGGGTTTGAAGATTGCTGTTGCGGATGGTGGCAAGCGTCTCCGCCGCTAACAAGTCAACCGCCAGGTGCCGGGTTTCAATCCGAGTATTCTGATAAATCTTTTCGATCCGATGCCGATTTGGCGCTAAGTTTGGCAAGTTTGCAATCACCCTGGCGGCATCTGCTTGTCGAATCACATGATGGGGCGTTCCAGTGGCGATACTTTCAATCGTGGTCACCCGTTGTGGAATCGGTATCACTCCAAGTTCCTGCATAGGCGGTGGAAGATGGACGGGATGGGGATGCCCCGTGCGATGGGGATGTCCAGGAGGGTAGTTGCCTTGCATGGGATTGCTATTCATTGAATTTGGCTCCTATAGCAGTTGATTACGTGAATTTAAGGATGTCTGAAACATGATGAGACTGGGCTATCGGCGGGCAAAGGTGGATTAGATGGAACCGATGCCGGCAAAGCCTTTAATGATGTAGTCCAGTGTGGTCATCAAAGCCTGGGGATGAAAGTGCTCTTGCCATACGCCTAAGTTCTGTTCCTGCGCCAGGCGGGAGGGCATACCCAGGTAGTGCCGGGTGAGGACGGGCAAACGATCGATGAAGAAGTTTTGGGGCGCGTACCAGAGCAGATTGAATTTAGCCGCTTCTTCACGGACAATATCCTCGCTGATGATGTTGGCGAAACCGCTGCGTTGTGCTGGCAGGACATGATGAACGCGATGAGGGCTGAGTCCAGCGGACAGGAAACAGTCGATGTATTTGTTCCCGGTCATCGTCAGGTCGTAGGAATTTTGAATCTGGAGCGCTGCCCAATCTTCATTGATCAATTCCTGCTCATGGCGGCGATCGGTGCGATCGTCTTCCTGCTCAAAATCATGACTGGCGACAATCATGAAGGTGCTGATCCACAGGGTCAGGAAAAACTGCGCCAACCAGGCACCCAGATCTCCCTGTACGGCGAATGCAATCAATTCACCCGCCAACAGCACCCGCATGGCAAAGGTGCCGATAAAATGCGGCAATCCCCGTTGCCAGGAGCCATACATATCTTCGACCCCGCACTTCACGGCCAGAATACAGACTTCGATCGTGCGGGCAAACATCCCCGTCACCACATGCCCAATTTTATGAATCGTATGCACGGGGATACGGTAGTAACGCGGTAGATCGAGCATGGCGGTAAACACATTTTTCTTGATATCCACATCGCTTTGGGTAAAGGGATGATGCATCAAGGTATGACCATCGGTGACGACAAAGGTCATGGGCACGTAGCTAATATCAAATATGTTGGCGAACAACTTATTGAACCCAACCTGGGGGCGATGAATTAAGTAATGCCCCACCCCCGCCAGTGCAACCCGGAGCGATGTGAGCAGCGGGACAAAGAGATAAATTGGCATATAGGGAGTGAAACCCAGGCGCAGGACTTGCACTAAGACATAGGCAATGATCAAAAGCACGCTAACGAAATCGAACCAGCGATCCATTTGGGCCACTTTCTGCTTCATTTCTGGCGCGTTGATGCGAGTTCTGATGCGATTGAGTAGTTGTTCTTTGTTCTCAAAGTTGTACTTCGGCGTATCGCGCCAGCCATTGAAATCAGCCCGAAACAGGAATGCGGGTGCATTGTATTTGGGGTGAATGTCCTCCCGCCGAGCTGGTCGCCCAAGGGAGTATTTTTTCAGCATTTTCTTCACCTTCTCCGGGTTCGGGTGGAAAATGTTGACGATCGTTGTAATATCGCGATTCTTGGTGCGACCAATGAACAGTTCACCGCCGGGATGTTTTTTGATAAATTCAGTCAGATCGTAGGCTTCACCTGCGTATACCCAAACATTGGGTAGGGGGGTGCCATCGGCGGGATGGGGTGGCGGTTCTTCGCCCGCTTCCGGTGGTGGTGAGGATTGATCGCCAGCCTCAGGTGATGACACGATCAATCCTACGGTGTGATCAGGCGGGGGTGCAGGTTGATTGCCCTGCTGATTGGGCGGTGGTGCCAAGCGATGGGGCACCGTCTCCAGGGGGAGATCGCGGAGGGGGAGCACTTCAACACCATCGACCTGAGGGGCAGGGGTGGCTGCGATCGCCTCCATAGGTGTGGCTACCTCGTTAACGGAGGTGGAATGGTTGGACGGTTGCGACATAACATCCATAAGTCATTACCTTGATATTGATTGGGGACCAGGCTCAATAGAGGTTCAGCAAGTTGCGGACTGGATGGGCGAGAGGATTCTCCCCTTGTGGACGAATGGATTGAACCCGCTGAGCGGGTGATGGGCATCCTTACTTTTCGGAGAACACAGACAGGTCCGAGAGTTGAGTGGCACAAAGAAGTTGCCAGGTGAAGCACCGAGCGGTGAAAGCGGTGAATTGCCTGCCACGAATCTATTGCTCTGGTTTTGCAGACATATGCAAAAGGCTGGAAAACTTAGTGGCTCAATCCTGAGGTAAAACCAGGATTGAATACAGATAAAGCATCAATCGATCGGGGACTCTCGACGAGTTAGATTGCCATGTCTGACGGTAATTGGAAGCGTTAACTAACGGTGGGTTAGCGTTTCGCTCGATATGTCTAGAGTACGCAGTTCTATCGTGGGTTGCACTGACCTTAGCAACCAAGTTGGATGGCAATAAAGCACACATTCAACCGCCCCGATCGGGCATCGCCAATTGCCGAAAGTTGCCAGCGCATAGGATCGGGGGAACGCACAAGGGTTTATGGCAACGGTGCCTCTGGTAGACCAAAACGAAAGTTTTGGAGGGGGCTGGGGGTGGGTTCCCCCATGTTGCAAAATTTATGATTTGCAACACTAGTTGTCTGGCGATCGCTGTGGTTGGTTCAAGCAATCCATCGCAACCGTGGGACCGTCGATCAAAAAACAAACTTGAATTTACAGCGAAATCAGTCAACATGTGATTAAATTTTTACTGGAGGAATCACCTATTGTCCTGACTATCTTTTTTCATCCTGTGATGTGTGAATGATCAAACGACTACTCGCAGCTTACTCTTCCTGAAGCTGCTGTACCTGACTTTCAGCCAGTCCAGTCAGTTGGCTTACCTGGGCGATCGAACTACCCGATCGCAATAAATTTCGTGCTACCCGCTGTAACTGGGCTTCGGCTTGATTGGCCCGTTGCAACGCCTGCTCCTTGGCGCGCCGTTCCTGCTCTAATGCCTGCTCTGCCTGCTCTGCCTGTTCTAATGCCTGTTCTGCCTATTCTAACGCCTGCTCTGTATCCGTGGCAATCCAGTCATGCTGTACATCATACCAGCGCAACCAGGGGCGCGAAATGCCCTCAAACTCTCCCTGCCATAGTCCCAGTCCAATGTTTAATTCTGGTAGC
>JBAUTA010000848.1:0-2707 GCA_049581985.1 Kovacikia sp. | reverse complement strand
TGCTATCAATATACACACCTTTCCTACATACAAATTTTAAACCTTTTTCATAAATAATGTTTGATTAGAGGGAAAAATTTACTACCCAATGGTATAGCAACAAACAGATTCTCAGGCAAACCCTGTGGTACAGCAGAGATTCTGTGCTATATCCAGGGTGCAAAGTGTAAATCTACACGCTAACCTGTCTAAGTGCCTTAGACCCAGTTAAGCCGTCTAAGCACCTTAGACCCAGCACCTTAGATCTGGCAGGCTAGACTTAGCAGGTTAGTAGGATCCAGCATCTAAACTAGTCCTGTTCGGAGAGCAACAACCGCTGCCTGAACCCGGTCATCAACAGCGAGTTTATTCATAATGCCGCGAATATGGGTTTTAACGGTATTGGGACTCAGGTAAAGTTCAGCAGCAATTTCAGGGTTACTTTTGCCTTCAACCATCAGCTTTAGCACTTCTAGTTCCCGTTGGGATAGATGCCCAACGTTACTGACGGGGGAAGGAGGTTTGAGATGTTCAATCACTCGACGGGCAATCTGTGGGTCTAAATAGGTTGCTCCTTCCTGGGCAGCAGAGATCGCGGCAATCAACCGATCTACATTTGTGCCTTTAATGCAGTAGGCATCTGCCCCACTGGAGAGGGCTGCGATCACTTCATTTTCCGTTGTATGGGAAGTCAGCATGACAATGCGGATATTGGGTAGAGCCGCTTTAATTTGTTGGGTTGCTTCAATCCCGTCTAACCTTGGCAACCCGATGTCCATCACTATCACATCTGGTTTGAGTTTTAGGGCCATTTCTACCCCCAGGTAGCCATCCGTTGCTTGACCCACCACAGTCAACTGAGGATAGTCTTCCAACGATTGTTCCAACCCTAGTTGCATCATCGGGTCATCTTCTACAATCAAAATTCGCAAGGGGGGAAGTTCAGTTGCAATACTGGGCGATCGGGTTTCGTCTGACATGAAATCAACCCACAATGGAGTGACAGTAATAAAGTGACAGTAATAATTGGATAATAATTGGATGATTGATACGGTCTTCAAACTCTAAATTCTAGACCAAGCAGGTAGGAGTAATGAATTTGAAAAGGGAGAAGGGAGGGGAAACTCCCAGGCCCACAGACCACCATTCGGCTTCTCCAAGTTGTTTACGCTAAAGCCCCCTCCAATCCTAAAGTCCTTTTTAATTTAATTGCGTCCAGATACTTATAACCCAACATCCCAAAAATAAGCTGGGAATTAAACTAGACAGCGATGACCGCTTAACCTAATTTACGGTTTCTGAAGCGCTGAGTGCCACTTGCCCTGGTAAAATTTTACTCCGCCATTGCCAGAGGAGGCTACGTCAGCGCTAACATGGGAAATTGGTAGACTTAAGCACCTCAGTATTGGGAACGGTTTATGCTCGACAAGCCAGGTTCCGCTCCACTTTCACCATCCCTCGCCGAAATTGCCAGAACTTTTCGTCTGGCGGGATGGATTGGCTTTTGGGTCCAACTCGTTCTGACGGTCATTTCGAGCATTATTTTAATATTTGCAGGGGCTTTGAGTCGTTCTCCAGGTAGCAACCAAAATAGCCCGACAACGGGGATTGGGGTAGTTGTCACTGTTTTTGGAATTGTTGTATTACTCTTTAATATGTACTGGGCGCTGTTTCGTTACATTCCGATCGGGAGGCAGTTGGATGGAAATCCATCAAGTCGCCCCAAACGCGCAGAAACGATTAAGGTCTTACGTACAGGACTGATTGCCAGCTTAATTGGCATGCTGCTGTCTCTATTGGGTGCAGAAGCGACCGTTGGATTACTTGCAGCAAAAGCGTTTAATCAAGGAATTGGTGGGTTTGTAAACACGGACCCATCGAAATTTATTCAGCCGTTAGATATTTTGGTGGTTCAGGCAAGCGTTAACGTGGTGTTAGCTCAATTTTTTGGTATTGGTTCTGCCCTTTGGCTGCTGAATCGCATTACCCGTTAGGTGTGGCAGAAGTCGGCATGGGTCAATCCTCCAAAATCTGTAGTTTGGCTGCTAAATCACATTACCCATTAGCCTTCTAGCCAATCGAAAATTTGCTCTAGCTGCTCTAGAGAAACTAAACCATACTGCCAGAGGATCATATGCAGGGGTCCCCGACCCTGTTCACTGTATCGCAAGGCCATTGCGATCGAGGTCGTGGAGATAGCAAGCTCCTGTTGCAGGAAATTAATCAGTTGAGTATTGCTGCGATTAGGTTCCACGGCTAGGCATTTAACTCCTTCAAGTCGGTATTGGTTGCAGCAGAGCGGAGATCGGAAGTAGAGATGATTTTGAAAGAGGATGGCGACCATTCTATTGAGAACAGGTTTCAGCCACCTCATCTGTTTAGGTCATCTGACCGGGTGATTGTAGCAGTTCAAATCGTCTGTTTACATTCCCATGACATCCACTTAAACCACAACCTTTGGAGAATGAATCCTACGTTTGATTGCAGCAGGCGCAGGCAACCAGGCAGTCTGTCTATATTTGGAGCTGAAACCTGAAAAAATAGATTTTTTCCCTATATATAGCGCATAGATTTATTGTAAAGATTTGCAAAGCATTGTCGTATGTTCGGCAAATTGGGGAAAAGAATTTTACAAAAAAATACTCTTCCCATGCGTCCAGTTTCCAGAAAATACGGATAGGGGAGAGGAGGTTCGATACCCCTATAAAAATCGGGGTTGGAGCTGGGG
>JBAUTA010000847.1:0-2547 GCA_049581985.1 Kovacikia sp. | reverse complement strand
TTAAGGGCTTATTGACGAAATTTAAAAACCAGGCGGCAAGATTAAGGGCGCAACAATAGTTTAGTTGGTTAATTGCTCTTTAAGCAAGAGACCAAGCCGATCGCTTCATCAATTTGGCAATATCTATGACTGGACAGGCAGCCTTATCCAATGATGTCATCCAGCTATAGTGGGGATTAACATGGTTGGAGCGTAGAACAGTCTAGACTGCAAATGAACGTCTCTGCCACAAGCAGACGGAGTATAACTTCGCTACGCCTCACACGTTTCGCGGCTCGGCTGCGCTCAACAGCGCCCATTTGGACTGCTGTGCCTCATACGCCCCAAGGGGCGGGGAATTGACCCGTAGTGATTAAACAATTGCAATGTTATGTTCACTTAGTGCGATGAGAACTCGACGACGGAACTCTCTTTCCACTCTCCATTGTTGTGCAGGCTTTGTTCGGATCAGAACTCGCATCAGCAACCCAGAATGAGATACAGAATCAATTCCCAAAATATGAGGGGAGGTTACAATTGGCTCTCTCCAATCTTCTTCCTCAAGCATATATTGAGCAGTTTTTTGAATAACTGCGATCGCTTGATCTGTATCTACTCCATGAGCAATCTCAACTGAAAAGTCAACCTGTGACCAGCCACGGGTCATGTTCTGTACCTGAGTAATAGTGCTATTAGGAATCGTGATCAAGCAACCTCTTAAATCACGTAGCTGAGTAATTCGAAGATTCATATTTTCGACTAACCCAGATGAAAGATGACCACTAAGATTTTGAATAGCAATAGTGTCACCGATGGCAAACTGATCCTCCCATAGAATGAGAAAACCAGTTATTAGATCTTTTACAAGATTTTGAAAACTGAAGGACAATGCAACAACCAGCAATCCACTAGCCGCCAGGATTGAAATAACGGGTGCACCTAAGACACTAATACCCCAAATAACGGCAATTAAATAGATGGCTACCATCTTGGAGTCTTTAAGCACATTAATGGTCGTAGTCAGCCTGAGGGACTTTCGCTGTTCTTCTTCCGATCCAAAGATATGGTAACCATTCCAGGCTTTTTCTAGCACATTTAATAATGCATCAATCAGCAAGTTGACTAAACCAACCACAAAGCAGATGCCCAAAAGTTTGATTGGCAGGCTAAGAATTGTCCAGACAAGTGGCTTTGTCCAGGGAAAGAGCGACAAAATAAAGAGAATTCCAACAATCCAGAGAATAATGTACACCCAGATTAAAAGCCAGTTTAGAAGAGAAATTAAGCTGCTTTGTCGTTCTAAATTTGACTGATATTTCTGCCGCTGCAAAGCATTCAGTCGCTGCAAAGCTGGATCACTTTCATCCAATGCTTTGCTTGCCAGTGCTTGACTTACCAGTGCTTGACTTAAAAGAGGGTTAGTTTCTTCGGCGTCCTTCGCCTGTTGTGCCTTTAAGCGTTTATCGCTCTGACGCAACAATTTTCCTAATAGCCATAGCACAACACTTCCAGTCAGCATACCCAACGTCATCAGGACTGCTTTAAATACTTGCAAACTGAGGTGAACGGTTGTTCGTTCTTCTAAAGCCTGATGCAAGTGTTGCTCAACTTTTTCCTGCATTAATGCTGCCACTTGTTCGATCGGCATCCCCCAGTATTCTGCATCCGATTGCGTCACCGTTAGTAAAGGAAACGGTAAGGGATGAGCATTGTCTCTGGCAAAAATAGTTGTTGTATTGTTTAGCTTGGCTACATAAACCTTTAAAGTTTGGGAATTATAAGCGGTACCCGTTTCAATGCCATAAGGTGGGGATAGATGAATGGTGTTATCACCAATAATGCGGTTTAAATTTTCCTCGATTCGATTTGCTCGTATATCGACTGGAATTTGATCGACTTGCTTATCTCCGTTTAAAGCTGTGGGAGAAGCTACTTTAAACAGTATCTGACCATCAAGTTTAATCGGGGCCACTTCGATGTTTCCTAAATGCTCAACTCCTGGACGCTCGAATTGAGACAATGTCGTTGGCTTTAAGGCAGATAGCACTTGTGCAGATGTAGTAGGTTCCCATGCGATGCTTAAGGCAATCGTTAATACAAAGGACAACAAACTAAGCACGATCGCCTTCACCTGCATTCTCTTTAGGATCTTCTGGCAAGAACTATAGAGAAGTGCATTACCATTCATACTCCAGTTCTCCTCGTTCGATTTTGTCGAGTACAAGTTTCGAGTACAGTTCTATTTCTGCTGAGAGTAGCTTTTTGTTTGCAAAAGCGATGGTCTTAATCTGTTCCAGTTCGTTGTGAGAGAGTTTGCCATCTGAAGCTGCTGCTTCAATGATCCTCCCCAAATTCTCCAATCGTTCGATTTCTTTCGGTAAAAGTCCTACATGAGAAAAATGTTCAACTTGCATGGTGATTGCCTCCTTTAAGCATCAATAGGAAAGGTAACGTACAGTTTTCGAGGCTGTAGGATGCGACTTCTTAGAGTCGATAGATTCCCTAGATTGATCGATTTGTATTCAGTCGCTAAGTTCTCAATTTGATCGATCTGTCCACTGATCGCCG
>JBAUTA010000846.1:0-3495 GCA_049581985.1 Kovacikia sp. | reverse complement strand
GCCGTGGATGCGATTATTGACCGCTTCTTGGAACTGCGAGAGGAAATGCGGAAGGATAAGGGCGATGCGGGTAAAAAGGTGAGTACCAGTGAACTAATGGACTGGATGCGGGTGCTGAGCCACTATGACCAGGATGAAGTGCTAGCCAAATTGAAGGAAGAGTTGCTGTACCCAGGAGTGTTGTTGAAAAGTTGGGATGACTATCGACGCTACGGCAATCTGTAAACAATTAAAAATTAAAAAACCTGAGGGGGTGAATTGTGACATTTAGTTCCTATAAAACAATCGGTGATGTGGTTAAGAAGTTTCAGATTAATTACCTGGAAGAAGAGTTTGTATCAAAATTAGTTTTTCCAATTTCCGACTATTTTTGCAAAGATATTGCCTGGGTACTCAAAGAAGGAGTATTTGAAGACTCAGAAGCTGCTATTTGTGAAGGGTTAATTTATCCTGTGCTAAAAGAAATTTGTAAAGCCTACTCAAAGGACTTTGTGCTGTGGAGCCATCAGACCTTTAGATATGACGATGATTTGTGCGGGTCAGCCGATTATATTTTGGCAAAGCGATCGCCCCTCGGCAAAGTGGTATTTGATCAACCCTACTGCTTGTTAATAGAAGCAAAACAGGATGATTTCACCGAAGGTTGGGGGCAATGTCTTGCAGAAATGATCGCCGCCCAGCGACTCAATGAAATCCCGGAACAAACAATTTTTGGAATTGTTTCAAACGGCAAAAACTGGGAATTTGGCAAGTTGCAGATGAATGCCTTTAGCCGTCACCCGAAAGCATTAACTATTTGGGATCTGGAGGACTTATGTGCTGTAATCAACGACATTTTCCGTCAATGCCAACTCCAGCTTCACAACACCTCAATCCTGGAATACCGCTGAAGAGTTAGGATAACTATCGACGTTATGGAGGAAGAACGAGAGCTTAGTTATGGTAGATCCTGATTCCCATATAGCAAATAACAATTTTTTTGCATTAGATGCAGAAGAAGTTTTTCTGGAAAATGCGGCAACTGTTACTGAGGTTATAAAACCTCACAGATCTGGTCGAGTTTTCTTTAAAGGCACATATTGGTTTGCTCGATGCAATCAAGAAGTGACGTTAAACCCTGACACCACGGTTCGAGTTATTGCTCAACATAATCTCATATTACCTGTCGAGCCAATTCCCTCAAAAGGTTGCGAGGTCTCCTCCAACAATGAGGAAATAGCAAGTCAGCAAATTAGAGCTGAAACTCAAATTCTTAGTTCGATCCGCCTCTTGATCCAAGATGCTTTCTATCGAGGCGCTACAGCTATCTATCTCCAAGTAGGTCGCCCCCCTTTCTATCGTATAAATGGAAAATTACTTCCCCAAAAACATGTGAGTACTCTCAGTTCTGAAAATTTTCAGAACTTCATTAGCGAACTCCTAACATCTGAACAGCTTGAACAATATCAAACTCTCGGCAAGCTAGATGCTGACGTAAGTATTAACGGGTTTATGCAAGGTCAAATTAATTGTGGTCCTACGACTCTAGGAGCGAAAGCAATAAGCTTAAGGTCAATTATCCTGGAATCACCTAATTTGACAATACAACAAGAGAGTAAAACCAAATCGCTGGTTACTGCAATTCATGAAGAAGAAGAAGTTTTTGCAGTTCATCAGGAAAAATTGCCACTATTGGATCTCTTCAATCACCTACGGGAAGCAGGCTTGCCCCTAGGAATTAGTGAGTACTTTTTGGCGCTAAGAGCTTTTCAGAAGGGCTTTGGTACAGCAGATCGCGAAGCTCTTGCAGATCTTTGTCGGACGCTGTGGGTGAAATCGAAGGATGAGGAACATCTGTTTAACTATCACTTTAAGCAGGTCATGGGAACCGTTCCCTCGCCCACCGCTGCCGCTCCTAACAGAACAGAGCAGGAACCGCTACCCAGTTCATCTACACCCTATGTGAAACAAGAAGTGCAAGGTAAGGAGCCAAACGCAGAAGAATTGCCTGTCCCTACAACTTCCACTGCAATTTCTCAAGAGCTAATGGAAGTGGAGGATGAAATTCAGGTCGCAGAGGCGGTGCAAATTGCGACTCGTTCTGATGGAGAAGTCGTGATTAACCGTTTCACGCAGAGTGACGAATATTTCCCAGTGACGCGGCGACAGATGAAGCAGAGTTGGCGGCATTTGCGCCGGATGGTGCGGGAAGGTCCGCTGGTGGAGATTGACATTGAGGCAACGATCGCCCGTTTCAGTCAGCAGGGCATTCCCTCCGATCCGGTACTGGTACCAGGGAGACATGCTACAAGTAGAAGTAGAGAATCCAGTGAGATGGCTTTTGGAGGTGATGACCGATGCAAACCCATGAGTTGAGTCCAGCGCAATTGCGGCAGCTTGGCATTGAAGCATTGGTAAAGGCGCTAGGTGCGGTGGGGATGGCGCGGTTTTTGCAGCAGTTTGATCGGGGCAGTGGAGACTATACCCGCGATCGCGATGCAGTTTTGGCTGGCATCACCCTGGAAACAGCAATTGCCCAAATCAAGCAAGCCCGCGCGAAAAAGGAGTGAATTTTTCACGTTTTGGTTACGTAACTGCGATCGTGCCCTTCAACGATCCCGCCCCCCGCAACCACAATTGCACCCTTCAATCAAGCGATCGCTCTTCCCCTATCCGAGAATCGCCACGCACTTCAACCCAATACTTCAACAAAAAAGCGATCACTCCTTCTGCACCTAACGATCGTTCTCACGGGAGAAGCCGTGGCTACATCTACTCAAGCGATCGTTAGGTCTGCACAAGCGTTGGTTAGGAACGGTGAAGCGATCGTTACTTCCGCAGAAGCGGTCGTTAGGAATGATGAAGCAGTCGTTAGGAATGGGGAAGCGGTCGTTAGGAACGGTGAAGCTGTCGTCAGGAATGATGAAGCGGTGGTTACTTCCACTTCATCTGTCGTTAGTAACGGTAAAGCGATCGTGAAGTTCATCCGCTCATTTTTGATTAGGATATCGGTAAATTTGCGATCGCCCTTTTCTTGTTGCAAGTCATTGGATCAGCAATGGCACACCCCCTCAGCGATCGCACCCATCAATCAGGCGATCGCACATGCCCTCTGTGATCACAAGTACAGAAGTAACGACTTCTCGCTTAGTGCGAAGTCGTTGCTTCTGCAGAAGCGGTTGTTACGTCTACTCAATCTTCAGGGAGCACTTTAATGGCTTTAGAACCTGGGAGTGATTTGCAATCTTGGTTTGCGAGTGCGAGGTGGCAACATATAGCTAAGAGAAGGGTGAGAAGGCGGTTGAACTTTCCATACTTCTCTGACAGATTCGCGCATCCGTTCAATACAATCCTTGGCTTTCTTGACATAATCGGCATTAGTAGCTCCACCACTAGGATCACTAGGATAACGGTAAGGATAGCTCCCTGGTCCTGGCTTAGCTTGATCATCTAAAAGCTGATCGTAATCCAGCTTTTTGGGATGTAAAAAAACTTTGGTTTCAATCTCTTCTAGAT
>JBAUTA010000845.1:0-3646 GCA_049581985.1 Kovacikia sp. | reverse complement strand
AATTAAATTGGTCGCGTTGGGACCCTCAACAATTTGCAGCTTGATGCGGGGATACTTTTTCTCAAAATCCTTGACCATGACTTTGCTCCAGGGGGGAACATCTGGAGCGGTCATTAGTAGTTTGAGGGTAACAGGTTGCTGGGAGAGGACAGGTGAGATCGCCAATATCGCACTGAAAATAAAAATAATCAGCCAGCTCAGGTGACGAAATAATCGGGATTGACGCCACCGCTTCACCCAAAAACTGTTGAGCAAACGCAGGAATTTCATCAGAAGCCAACCTCTGACAGGGATTCTCTCAACCTCAGGTACAGATTGGTGTACCGATCTAACACTATCTTGCAGCGTTTTGGAATACACCCCCATATAGAAATATTTAGGGGAAGGGCCAATACCAATCGATCAATTGAAAAATCCGCCCTTAGTAGGAGAATGCTTTTCTAGAAATTGTTTGGGAATGAGAACTAAATAAACCCAATAAACTCTGGGGGCTTAGCATTTGGGCGAAAGCCCTGGCTATGACCGAGCCAAAGGTTCTACCGTTTGACTAAGACGGTCGGCAAACGGATTCGAGCCGCGCTCACGACGAACCCGCTGCACCCCGTCTTAACCAATCGGGCTACGACGATCAATATTGGGAAGAAACAATCCTACAAAAATGCCTCAGAACAATCTTTTCTGAGGCATTTGAAGATCGAGCAATGACAAACAGAAGTAATTGCAGAGAGCAGATTGCTGCATTAGCATCTGGCTAAAGATACTTCTCCAAGGTATTAGACAAGGTGGTTTTGGGAACAGCCCCAACCACCATATCAACCCGCTGCCCACCTTTGAAAATCATCAACGTGGGAATGCTGCGAATGCCGTACTGGCTGGCAACACTTGGGTTTTCATCAGTATTCACTTTAACAACTTTGACTTGCCCTTCGTATTGCGCGGCGATTTCATCTACGATCGGCGCAACCATACGACAGGGACCGCACCAGGGAGCCCAAAAATCTACTAAAACTGGAACATCACTTTCAAGAACTTCTTGCTTAAAAGAAGAATCTGTTACTTGCGCGGCTGCTGACATTCTCGGAATCCTTGCCTATATCGTTTCAAAGATTCTACCATAGCGAAAAGAATCGCCCGATGCGGCATCATCTATACATTTAGACACAATTTGGCAAGAGTGCGATTCTATTTGAATTGGGAAAGGACTTTCCGATCAGTTAAACGCTGCCATTCGAACGCTGCCATTCAAAGATTGTTACAATACCTGTCGCAGCCCAATGGCTATTCCTATCTCTTCCTAAAAGGCAGTCTGAATCGATCGAGAACGGAGTGCAAGGGGTTCGATGGGAACGCGGCTCCGGTAAACGGCGAAAACCCTGGCTGGGAGTGAAGCCCTACTCTCCCGCCTGCAGCCATCATCCTTATAAATCAGTATAATAAGATTTCTTACCACTAAAAAACATTCGGTTCCTTAAAAAAGGAACCGCCCGAACATAAAGTCCAGGCGGAGTGTGGTGTGAGGAGTGAACGGAAACATGCGTCTCCGCTTCTTTTATTGTAGACGACCCATTTATCTTTTTCAGGGATTCTTAAGAAGAGTCAAAAAAGTCTTAAGATTTTGCTCAAAACGGTTCAATGGCTAATAAAAGTCAGGGTTAGGGGCAACTAGGCTAAAATCATGAGTATTTGAATTCTCCAATCCGCCAAAACTCAATGGCAACTTCTGAACTTCCCATCCGTCCGAAAGCAGACCTTCTTAGCAGCCAACCTGTTAATCAGGCTGATTCCCACTCCCATGATCGAGCCCTCAGCCATCCTCACATTCACGACGAAGAATCCCTGCGACAACTTGTGAATCGGCTTTCTCGTATCGAGGGGCATATTCGGGGCATTAAAACCATGATTCAGAGCAGTGAACCGTGCCCCGATGTGTTGATTCAAATTGCCGCTGTGCGGGGGGCGCTCGATCGAGTTGCCCGCCTTATTTTCGATGAACATCTCACTCAATGCATTGCCCGTGCGGCTGAAGCCGGTAACATTGAGGCTGAAATTAAGGAACTGAAGCTGGCGCTTGATCGCTTCTTGCCACTCCCCGATCGCAAGCCAAGCTCAAAAAAACCAGAATAGCAATGCTTTAAACAACGGATCTTAAGCAAGATCTCCTAAGCAATACTTCCTAAGCAACACTTGAGAATAAATCCTCAAAACTCTTTGCCGGAGCCTCAGGCTGGGCTACGATTTCCACAATCTTATTCTGAGCAGAGGGGACGAACAGAGCTTCTACACAGGTCTGAGCTACTTTAGTTCGGGGAATGCTACCCTCAAACCGGGTATCCGCAGAAGACATTTCAATTGAGTCAGAATTATCCTCATTTTTGAGCCCCCCTGGACGAACAATCGTATAGGTCAAGCCACTCTGTTGGAGATATTCCTCGGCTCGCTTCTTCCAAACCAGGATTAGAAAAAATAGGTTTAACGGATGGAAGATTTGTGAAACAGCCAATGAGGAAACAAAAACAAAGTGTTCAATTCCTTTTAACTTGGCTGCATCTACTAGATTCTTGGTTCCCTCATAGTCAATTTGGTAGGGCCCAAGGGGGTTAAAGCTAGGTGCGGCCCCGGTCGCACAAAGTAGAACAGTGCAATCCGCGATCGCCTCACCTAAGCTCGATGGTTGCAACACATCCCCAACCACCAGTTCAACCTCTGGCGGCAGGATTGTTGCAGCGGTCGCCCGATCTCGCACCAACGCCCGGACGGGAACCCCCCGTTTCACCAAGGCTTGCACAATCCGCCTGCCCGTCTGTCCGGTTGCTCCAGCTACGAAAGCTTTCATGGTTTACTCCTTTTTTCTTCTTTTAGCTATTTCCAGGGCCGTCAATCTATACCCAGAGGTAGAAATGGGCACAGATCCTTCATGAAACTTTCTCGCAATTTGAGTAGGGGCTAGTCTAGTCTTATAGTAGTAGGTGTGTTACTAAATATTAAGTTTCTCTTGTCTGAAATCTGGTTGCTCAGTCAATTGCTTCAGCCAGCTGATTTTGATCAACCCACCGGAAAACCTGTGCAAACCTCTAAGCTGCCGTCGCCTTGGTGAAATCCTAATAAAACCGCTAAAAATCAGTAAAAACCCTCATAAGCTATGAATCTCTGAGGGGCATCTTAGAACTAGGCAAATCGCAACGAACATGGGACGCTTATTTATGCAGTTCAATTCGACTGAACCCCACTCCGCTGAACTTTCCGAAGGCCTGCTCCATACCGCAGCCGTCATCCCCAACCTGAATACACCGATGACAGAGGAATCGCCCCGTAGCGGAACTGAGCCAACCAAGTTCTACAGCCACTTCGTAGACAGTATGGAAATGCAAGCCAGTGTGGAAACAGTCGAGAAGTATTTTGATCAGCATCACCTCTGGTTTCGCCGTTGCGCCCACCCAATGAAGGTCGAACCCCTGGGAAAAAATGGGTATTCGCTCGTGATTGGTCGATTTGGCTCTTTTGGCTATGAAGTAGAACCCAGGATTGGTCTTGATTTGCTACCTCAAGATCAGCGCGTTTATCGAATTGAAACTATCCCTATCCCAGAATATGAATCTTTGGGCTATGAAGTAGATTTTCGGGCAGCAATGGAGTTGGTGGAAATCGC
>JBAUTA010000844.1:0-1992 GCA_049581985.1 Kovacikia sp. | reverse complement strand
CGGTCGTAAGCTTCTAACATTTTCCGTATAGGCTCTTAGCGGCGAACAAGGCCTGTGAAGCCTGCTGCCTTGAACTGCTCTAGATGTAAGGGAGTTGGTTGGCTGGCAGGAACCGAAATTCTCATCTCAAAGTCGCTAATGCCTGGAGGAATTTCATCAATGGAACCCAGGCGGTTACGATTTTGCATTACTGAATCATTGTTAGCGTCATAGATACGACCGAAAACATCCGCATTAACCACGGGCTTGCCAGACTTATTCTCTGCCTTGCCTGTGACGATAAAGCAGTTGGCAGCTCTAGCGGTACCGCCGCCACTAGTCACCGTTCCCTCCCCCACCTCCGGGGAACACTCATGATAGGAGATGTCGTACAGTCTGATCTGGGTAAGGGCCATCGCAGGAGGAGTAAGGAAGGTCGTTAAAACCCATAAAAAGGCAGTGGCAAGGGCGATCGCAAATACTCGAATCTGCATAAGGTGCATCCAGGGAGACGGCTAGTTTTTCAGCTTAACGCGAATTCATGGCCAAGATCGCTACCGTTGCAGTCCCTCCACCCCAAACGCAGCTTTAGTTGAATGACTCCCAGCCACCTAAGCCCTGAAAATTGCAGTTTGAATCGGATTAAATTCGAGATTCGTAAGAGAGCGTTTGTCAATAGATTGTAATCAAGCTCAAATGCTTGGCCATACTCGATCCCCCCTAGCCCCCCTTAAAAAGAGGGGAACTGAACCAAAAGCTTGAAGTCCTCTTTTTAAGGGGAATTTAGGGGGGATCGCAAAACTCGGTTACAAACAGTTTCTAATGCTCAAGAAATTTAATACTCAAGAAATAGGGTATTAAAATTGCCTAAATCCACCGGTTGCCCTTGTATCGCTGGTTTGGGTGCGGTGGGAAGGGTGTCGCGTAGCTGGTGAGCGTTCTCTTCCAGCTCTAATACCTGGCTCTCAATCGTTTTGAGCTGTTGCTGGATGCGATCGCGGCGACCCTCGAGAGAGTCCAATTCTTTCTGGAGCCGCTTCTTCTCATTCACCAGTTTGTAAATGTCCAGATAGGCCCCTGCTTCCGTGTTCTGGCGAGGCATCGTACTAATTTGGGGACGAATCTGATCCTGAAAATTACGGGGGCGCATAGGATTCTCCAGTAGGTAGCCTTATTGTGCCCAGCTTTTTTGGTTTTTAGCACCCCTATCCGCCAATCGGTAGGTTTTTTATTTACCCGTTCAAACTTACCCACAACTGTTAAGGCGATTTTCAGGAAAAAATATCCCAAGCATTCTGGTTACAAAGCTGGAGCCTGGCAACGAGTCATCATCATCATTAGGTACTTTATTTTTCGGAAATCGCCTAACTTAAGGTTTTTACCGGGTCTTGCCTGGAGTAAGTAGAAGGATGGAGTCAGATTTAAGTCCAATTCAGAAACATCTGGTGCTAATTGGGGGGGGGCATACTCACGCGATCGCCCTCCGGCTGTTTGGTCTGAAACCAGGGCCAGATGTGCGGCTAACGTTGATTAGCGAGGCTGCCGATACGCCCTATTCGGGAATGCTGCCAGGGCATGTGGCTGGCTTTTATACCCACGCAGAATGCCATATTGATCTGCGTCCGCTGGCACAGTTCGCCGGAGCGCAATTTTATATCGATCGCGCCATTGGGCTGGACCTGGAGAATAACCAGGTGATCTGTGCGACCCGGCCACCTGTGAAGTTTGATTTGCTGTCGATCGACATTGGTAGTACACCTAAAATCCCGGATCTGATCGGGGGTGTGAATTCCATCATTCCTGCAAAACCCGTTGCCAAATTCTTGAACCGTTGGCATCAAATCGTCCAACAGGTCATCCAAAATCCTGCTTCACCCATCTGTCTAGGAATTGTGGGAGGGGGAGCCGGAGGCGTGGAATTGGCATTAAATATGCAGCACCATCTGCAGGAAATTTTGAAGGCGGCTGGCCAACCGCCCACGCATCTTACGATCCATCTGTTTCACCGAGGGG
>JBAUTA010000843.1:0-1763 GCA_049581985.1 Kovacikia sp. | reverse complement strand
CTTCGCCCCCAACCAGGGGTTCCACCCTTGCACCCCGTCCCCAATCTGCCCTGTTCGCTATTTAAATTTGGTATTACCCCCTGGTATAGCGGCAAGGTAGGGGCGGAAACCCCTATTCCCCACCCCTTGCTCCCTCCTAAATCACACCCGACCGCAAGCGGGTAGTTAAAGGAATTGCGATCGCGCCATCATCCCACTTCTGATAGACAATAGAGCAGCAGTATTCGGTTTGGCTTTCCCACTGAAAATAGTTTCTAAACGGGATCAGCCATACGAACCGAAGTTCGCTGACCCGGTTGATGGATGATACGACCTTTGAACAAGTCGGCTTTCAATGCGTATGTTTGGTATCCGACGAGGCTCCAAAGTGTTAGCTGGTTTCGGAAAGAGTTTACTGCCCAACAGGAAAAGAAGCTTGCCCAACAATTATTTGGTGTTACCCTCAATGAACCCATTATCCGCACCTACCCGGAATACCAGCAGCATCTCTTGCGCCGTTTAACTGAAGCATTTCAGCGTGATCCAGGGGCAATTAGTGTGACCACGGTAATTTCTTCCCTGATTGGTCTGCCCCACGAAGTGGTTGAAGAACTGGTGCCAAAGCGGGTCAGTCTCAATCCGGGGCTGGAAACCTTTCTGTCAGATCTGTTCAGGCTGACGTTTGAGGTAGAAATGCAGAATGAAGGCTTCCCTCTGATTGCTAGTCGGGAAACTTCTGCCATCCTCACGGTTGAATCAACCTCCTTCCAGACATGGCTTCAGGCATGGCACACCCTGGATGGGCTGAATAACCGGATTATCGATGAGGAACTGGAGGAGGAGGGATTTTAGATTTTGGGTTTTGGATTTCCCCATCTCCCACTCCCGCCCTCCAAAAAAAAGCCCCGACCTTGCGAGCGGGGAAATTATGGAAACCAGGAATCATAATACACAAGGTCGGGACCAATGAAAGACAGTTTTCTTATCTAATTGAATTTCCACATATTCAACTTGATAGAGGGTTTCAGGCAGGTGGACTCGAAACCAAATACGGCTGTAGCGAGTTTTCAGCCCAGGGTAGGAGAAGGATTCGGTTGCCACGGATAATTTTTCCTCCGTAGGAGAAAGATGCTCAAATACTAATTCATCGGTTGGGATGCCTAGTTCCTCCTGAAGAGCTCGCCTCGCTGCTGCTTCTGGATCTTCACCGGGTTTCCGTTTTTCTGCCAGTTCTTGCATTCCCCGTTTACGGATTCTGCCATCTGAAAACTCTTGATAGGCTTCGGTGAGCCTTTCTCCGTGATGAGAAATCACCACAACTAGAACGACATTTACAAGACGGATGGGTTGTGTGTGTTCCCAAACAATTTCACAATCCCCGGTTTTAATTTCCTCCAGGAGCGCGGTAAATTCCTTGGCATTTCCTTGTCCATAGGTAGACAGTGATTCTGCCAGAGCTAACCTTAACCGATTCAATTCCTGGGTTTCCAGGTTTCTTCCGCCATTCATGAGACTCCCATACCTCTCCCGATCGCCCATTTCTAATCCAATCGGGGACATTCCCTATTGAGAGCTTATCGTATCTGCATGGCTCCTATAGCAGTTTGCACTTGGGTGAAGTACAGAACTGTGAGGTTCAGGGGGCGCGAAGCACCCTCCCCATACCTCACACCTCTGAAAAGGGCTATATTCGGAGGAACGGGCAGATCGGGCGGGCAGATGTATAGCTGTCGCCCGTTTGATTAGGCCAGAGGATTCAGGGGGGAGTGGGGGCAAAGCCCCCA
>JBAUTA010000842.1:0-3337 GCA_049581985.1 Kovacikia sp. | reverse complement strand
GGGTACAACAGACTGGAGCAAAGGGAGTCTGGAGCCAGAATTAGCCCAAAAGTCACCAGTTTCCCCCGTATCCCACACCCTATTTTCCCAACCCACCATACCCCATACCCCGTACCCAATGGAGAAGGGAACACTCGTTGAATTTCGCCTCCACGGCGATCGTCGCCTCGCTGTTATTGATCGTCCAGAAGGCAAAAAACACTGGATTGTCATTGATGAGCGGGGCCAGTCCCATACCCTTCATCCCCGCCAGGTGACGTTTGAGATCGGGGAAGGGTACAAGTCATCCGGAATTAGTCCGTTTCTTGAAGAAACGCAATCCTATTTAGATCCCTCTAGTTTAGAAGTTGCCTGGGAGCTACTGGTCGAAGATGGGGAATCTGTGAATCCAGCAGCTATGGCGCTTTTGCTGTTTTCTGACCAGTCTCCTGTATTTTGCTACGCCGCCCACTGGCTGCTTTCAGAGGATAGGCTTTTTTTCAAGCAGAAGGGGGACCGCTACGAACCCCGTTCTAGGGTTCAAGTCACTGAGCTGAAGCACCAGCAAGAAATGGAGGGGCAGCGCCAGCGAGAATGGCAGAGCTTTGTGTCGCACTTGGAGCAGGCATTGGCCGGGCAGTCGGTGGAATGGCAGAGTAGCGATCGCTCCCGCCTGGATGCTTTAGAACGATTTGCAGCCCTGGGGGAGGAAGCCAGCCATCGGGCACCCGCCCTGGAAACCCTGTTACACTTAAAACGACCTGAGACATCCGAGGCTGCCTTTCAATTACTGGTGGACCTGGGACTGTGGAGTCCCCATGAAAACCTGTCCTTGCGGCGCAGTCAGATTCCAGTTCACTTCCCTCCAAAGGTATTGGAATTGGCACACCGACGTCTTGACTCCCCACCGCCTGATTTGCATGTCGATCGGCTTGATTTGACTCATCTAAAGGTGTATACCGTTGATGATGAAAGCACCTGCGAAATCGACGATGGGTTGAGTTTGGAATACTTAGCCGATGGATCGCAACGGCTATGGATTCACATTGCGGATCCGAGTCGTTGGTTAGTGCCCGGTGATGAACTGGATCTGGAAGCTCGCCGACGGACGACGACCTTGTACTTACCCACCGGCATGATTCCGATGTTTCCGTCGGAGTTGGCAACGGGGCCGATGAGTCTGGTGCAGGGGCAGGTTTGTTGTGCTCTGAGTTTTGGCATAATTTTGGATCCCACAGGCGAAATTCAGGACTACAGCATTAATACCAGCCTGATTAAATCAACCTACCGCCTCACCTACGAAGATGTAGATGAGATGCTGGAGCTGGGGGTAAAAGCAGAGTCTGAACTAGAAGCGATCGCTCAGTGGGCAAAGCGCAGGCAGGCATGGCGACAGTCCCAGGGGGCGATCAGCATTCACATGCCAGAGTCCTCGATTAAGGTTGCGGGTGACGAAATTACGATCGAGGTGCTGCACAATTCCCTGGCGCGGCAACTGGTGGCTGAAATGATGATCCTGACAGGCGAAGTCGCTGCCCGCTATGGTCAGGCCCACAACCTCCCCCTTCCCTTCCGAAGCCAACCCCAGCCTGAGCTACCGACGGAAGAAGAACTATTGCAGCTTCCCGCTGGCCCAGTGCGTTCCTGTGCGATTCGACGCTGTATGCCGCGCAGTGAGATGGGCATCACCCCCTCCCGGCACGCCAGTTTGGGGTTAGATACTTACACTCAAGTGACCTCTCCCATTCGGCGCTACAGCGATCTGTTGACCCACTTTCAGATCAAAGCCCATTTGCGCGGCGAGCCACTACCGTTTTCGACCGAAGAAATGAAAGAGCTTACCATGAGCATCAGTTCGGTAGCCTACGAAGCCACCCTGGTCGAGCGCCAAACCAATAAATATTGGGCCCTAGAGTTTTTACGGCGTAATTCCGATGAAATCTGGCATGCGTTGATGCTGCGCTGGCTGAGGGAACACGAGAATCTTGGATTGGTTTTGCTGGAAGACCTGGGAATTGAGCTGCCGATGCGCTTTACTCACCCCATTTCACCGGGCGATCGACTGGAAGTCAAAGTCAGCCATGCCGACCCTCGGCATGAGATCATCCACTTCCAGGAAATGGTTTATCAGGAAAGCTAGGGCTATAAATACTCAATTTTAGAACCGGGGGGGTTGGGGGCGTTTCCCTCAGCCAGGATTGTCCCATGCGGCTAAGACGGTCAGCGAGCGGAGCCGCGCTGACAGCAAGCCCCTGCACGTCCGCCTCACCCCTAGAGCTACGGCGATAAATAGAACCCCCTGCCCTGCCGCCTCTATCTCGATCGCGCCAGATCCGAAGTAATTGATCTTTGCAAAATCGATCCAAATCCTGCCGCCCATGTTATAGTACTTTTGTACTAATGGGGACGGACGAGCACAGACTGAGACACGGACTGAGACGCACCGCTACAGGTCTATGACGCATCAGTATTACGCACCAGTATAAAGAGGAATCATGACAAGCGCTACTAGGCAAACAAGACCAAGAAAAGAATCGCCGATCGCCGCATCGACGACTACCCGCACACTGGCACTAGATGCGGGTAACTATGACCTTAAATTCTGGGATGGTGTCGGGCATCCTAAAGCCATTCGTTCTGTTCGCTTCCAGCTTCCCTCCGGGCGGGATGCCGTGCGTTACTCGGAGGCTTCCCCCCTGATCGAGTTGCCGGACGGAACCCGCTATCACTTTGGCGCGCAAGCGTACAAGTATCGTCGCCAGCAACAAACGGTGGTTGAAAACAAAGTTGAAATGGCGCGGCTCCATCTCTATGCCTGTCTGGAACCCCTGGAGGGAGCCACCGAGTTTTCCCTCCAGGTCTATGCCTCCACCCCCGAACCGAACCGGAATGAGGATGCCATTCGGCAGCAACTCTTAGGAATGCACGAATTTAAACGCAATGGGTTGGATTATCGGGTATTGGTTGAGCAGGTAGAAGTGGAGCGGGAAGGGATGGGGGCTTACCACTACGCCCAACGCCTTGGTCTAATTCCTGAAAGCGGCTACACCATCGTTGTAGACATTGGTGGCGGCACCTGGCTATCCCGCTTGGTGGATGCGGAGGGGGAAGTGATTGATGAAAACGTCATGGATCGGGGCGGTTCCTACGATCTGGCAACCTCAATTAGCTTTGACCGCCGGTTGACGAATGCGCTCGGCACCACTGCCGACCCTAGTCTGATCATGGATGGGTTTCGATCGGAGCATGTGTATGCCGACACCGAACTATCCTGGGCACCCTGGCTGGAGGAACACATGGACCCCTGGTTTAAAGGCATTTTCCAGACTGTCAAAGCACAATACACCCCCTATATGGC
>JBAUTA010000841.1:0-1669 GCA_049581985.1 Kovacikia sp. | reverse complement strand
GTGCCTGGACTTCCGATCAAAGCCAGATTATTCCTAACCGCGAGGTTTTGGAGCAGCGCTTTCAGGATCTGCGGGTGAAGTATGAAGGTCGGGAAATTCCCCGTCCCCGATATTGGGGAGGATTCCGAGTGATTCCCAGAATGATTGAATTCTGGCAGGGGCGACCCAGCCGCTTACACGATCGGCTGCGCTATCGTTTAGAGGCAGGCATTTGGCAGATTGAACGGTTGGCACCGTGAGGGAAGGAAGGCTGGTGTGCAGATTACAAAGCGAAATATTGGGTTAACGGTAGACGACCGCTTGATGCGAGTCTATGTCGCGGCTCCCAAGCCACCGGGTCAATATCCTGGAATTCTGTTTTACTCAGATATCTATCAGTTAGGCAGACCGATTACGCTGTTAGCCGATCGTCTCGCGGGCTATGGGTACGTTGTGGCGGCTCCAGAAATTTTTCATCGGCTTGAACCGATTGGAACGGTAATTCAACCGGATGACCTGGGGCGGCTGCGGGGTAACGAGGATGCTCGCCAGACTGGCGTTTCCGAATTCGATGCCGATGCCTGTGCCGTGTTGGACTGGTTGACAACAGAAAGCCTGGTTGATCCGGCTAAACTGGGCGCGCTGGGCTTTTGTATTGGCGGCCATCTGGCGTTGCGGGCAGCCCTCCAGCGTGAGCTTAAGGCAACGGTTTGCTGCTATCCAACAGGGGTCCATAACGGCAAGCTAGGCAGAGAAATTGCCGATACCCAGCAACGGTTTCGCGAAATCAGAGGTGAACTGCTGATTGTGTTTGGCAGCCTCGATCCGCATGTCCCAGAAGAGGGGCGATCGACCGTTATTCAGGCGCTTGAAACGGCTAGCACTGCCCATCGGATTTTGATTTACGAAGCCGATCACACCTTTATGCGGGATGATGGCTACCGCTATGATCCATTGGCTACTGATGCTGCCTGGACAGAAATTGTGGCCTTCCTGAACCAGGCATTCCTGTCGGGAAAGGGGAAAGACTAAAGGCTATCCTTTCATCCTTTAGCCTTCTGCTCTCTGCCTGCTGGATTTACCTCCCAATGATCTACACCACCACAATATACGATGAATTAACCGCTGGGGCTTTACCTGCCCGGACGAGTGCCTGATAGGTCATCGCACAGACTTCTGCCCGCGTTGCCTCATTCACAGGGTTGAGCTGACGAACCGTTGGATAGTTAACCACCAGCCCCTGTTGGGTGGCGATCGCCACTGCACTGCGGGCATTTTGAGGGATTTTGTCCTGATCCGTATAAGTATTCAGGACTGTCGGATCAGCAGCAGGTAGGCCCAGCCCACTGACTAAAGAAAGCAAAATCTGCAACCGCAACACGTTCACATCCGGTTTGAAAGTCCCGTCTGGAAACCCAGAGATGAAGCCGCCCCGGTAGGATTGATCGATCGCTGATTTCGCCCAAAAATTAGCCGGAACGTCTGGAAAGTTAATGCCATCTCGCTTTATTGGGGGCTTGAAGGCATTGGCGATGACGGCGGCATACTGGGCCCGGTTAATATTCGCATCGGGTCGGAAGGTGCCATCTTCAAAACCTCGAATTAAGTTCTGATTGGCAAGTCCTAGAATAAAGTTCGCTGCCCAATGTCCCTCAATGTCGGTAAATACAACAGACGTAGAGGCATCTGC
>JBAUTA010000840.1:0-19613 GCA_049581985.1 Kovacikia sp. | reverse complement strand
GCACTGAACCTGAAGCAGTGCTTATGGAAATCGTAGCCACTTTGGGAGAAGCTTTTCAGGTACAGGGTTGCCTTCTTAGCGGGTTAGGGGGTAAAACTGCTTGTTGGCTATCTGGCTTCGGCTCATTTATCCTTGCTCGCCAATCTGAATCTACTGATTCTGAGTCTGGGGACATCGAGAAGCTCTGGAACCATTTTGCTTCAGTCGCCATCCCAGATGTAGAAGCCATTGCAGCTAAAACTACCCAAAAGTTACCCGATCATTACCCTGATCATCCATGGGAAAACCTTTGGAAATCGATCAAGCTTTCTAATTCGCCTTCGTTGCAAATAAAGGCAATTTTTGGTCATGTGATTCAATATCAGGAAAAAGCTATTGGGCTCCTCAGTCTTTTGAAATCGCAGCCGCATGCCTGGACAACACCTGAAAGTGAAAGACTTCGATCGGCAGCTCAGCCCGTGACGATCGTCCTTTCCCAACTGCAGCTACAGCTTCAACTAAATCAGCAGGCCCAGTATCAAGAAGTCGTCAACCAATTGACGATGGCAATCCGGAATACGTCAGACCTGAACGAGATCCTGCAATTAGCGACCATTGGCACCGCTAAGGCCCTCCAGATTACCCGCGGCATTTTGCTGCGGCTGAAGTATTGGGAACCCTTGTTTAGGAATCGGGTTCAGGAACAAATTCCTAAAGTCAGGGTAACGGTTGTCTGTGAGTGGCTCTCTGAATCTGTTGCAAAAGGGTCTTTACAACCTATCTCTAGCGTCCTCAACCAATCTTTCTGGATGTCAGAATGCGCCCTCTGCCAACATGCCTTGCTGCATCCTGGTCATCCGATTACGATCGGAGATCGCCAACCCCTCCCAAGTTTTGACGCAGGGTGCGGTATCGCTCCCCTGTTTAACCTGGAGGAATTTCCCGCTCTCCTTCTCTCTCCGCTAGAAAGCCAGGGAACAATTCTGGGATTCCTGGTGTTTCAGCAACAGCATTCCTATGAGTGGAAATCCGAGGAAATTGAACTGGTTCAATTAGTGAGTGCTCAGGTCAGCACAGCTATTATTCAAACTGAAACACTACGACAGGTGCAGGGTTTGGTTGACAAAAGAACCGCTGAGCTGCAACAGAGTCTTTCTATCCAGGCAAAGCTCTACGAGCGAACACGCCAACAGATTGACCAGTTGCGCCATCTGAATCAGCTTAAAGATGAGTTTCTCAGTACCGTGAGCCACGAGCTTCGGACTCCTCTCACCAGCATGACGATGGCCATCCGCATGCTGCGCCAGATTGGTTTAACCGACGATCGCAGTTCCCGCTATCTCGATATCTTAGAACAACAGTGTGCCCAGGAAACCAACCTGATTAATGACCTGTTAGCGCTGCAAGAACTAGAGTCTAAGCAGGTTGCAATTCAACTGGAGGAGATTGACTTAAAAGCGCTGATTAAGGACTCCGCAACCTCATTTAAACAGAAATGGGCCGCCAAGGGGTTAGAACTTGACCTGAGCCTGCCGAAAAAATCGTTGAAGTTGTATAGCGATCGCGACAGCCTCAATCGCATACTGCTTGAGCTGCTAACCAATGCAGGAAAATATTCTGCCCCGTACAGTCGGATTAAACTCTGGGCAACCCATCAGATCGAGCAGCCCATCGGCAAGATTGTGCTCACCCTGTGCAATACCGGGTCTGGCATTTCCCCAGACGAACTCCCCCATATCTTCGAAAAGTTCAGGCGAGCTAAGGGGGTCACCCAAAATGCAATTCAAGGAACAGGCTTGGGACTAGCGCTAGTCCAATCCCTGGTTCAGCTTTTAAACGGCACAATTACCGTTTCGAGTTGTCCTACAGAGGTTGCTCAGAACTGCGAAACCTGCTTCACACTTACCTTGCCCCAATCCTTTGACAACTCCCATGATTGAGTTTAGGAAGGTTATAGTCCATAGTTAAGCATCGCCGATCGCCATCTGCCAATCCCCATCTCCTGATTACTTGCCTCCCCGGTGCAGTAAAATCCCCACAGAGGGCACACTAAGCAGAGCCTTTTTGTTATAGCTGTAGCCCTATTGGTTAAGACGGGGTGCAGGGGTGAAACCTCTGGCTGGGGGCAACGCCCCCACTTCCCCTTTAATCCTCTGTCCTAATCAAACTGGCGATAGCGATAGCTCTACTTGATAGACCCAATTAATCGCGGATTGAATGCTGAAACCTGCCGCTACACCCAAGCCTTTACGCTGGCAACGAACCAGGTACTCTCCGCTGGCGCGGCAAACGGACGTTTTCCTTTCAACCGCTCAGCTAATGACGTACCTTTGGTGGGACAGCAGAGTTACCCATCGATCGCCCAAATACCGCAGCGTGCGGGCACAATGGCTAGTTGGAACACTTTTAGAACTGGGTCCAACCTTCATTAAGATTGGGCAGGCATTGTCAACCCGGGGCGATCTGCTCCCCAGTGAATATGTCAAAGCCCTGGGACAGTTGCAAGATCAGGTCCCGGCATTTAGCGGCAATGAAGCCATTGCCATTGTTGAGTCAGAATTAGGGAGTCCAGTCTACAAGTTATATCAGGATTTTGACGCAATCCCGATCGCCTCTGCCAGTTTAGGTCAGGTCCATAAAGCCCGCCTGCATACCGGAGAAGAGGTTGTCGTCAAGGTGCAAAGACCTGGGCTGGAAAAACTCTTTGACCTGGATTTTAAGGTGTTGCGGAAGCTCATCCAGTTTTGTCAGCGCTATCTACCCTGGACGCGCCAATATGACCTGGATGCGATTTATCAGGAATTTGCTCAGATTCTTTACAAAGAAATTGATTACATTCAGGAAGCGATTAACGCCGATCGCTTCCGCCACAATTTTCGGGGACATCCGCGCATCATCGTCCCCAAGGTCTATCCCAAATTCACGACCCAGAAAGTCCTGACGATGGACTATGTTCCAGGGATAAAAGTCAACGATCGCCTGAGCCTGGAAGCCTGCGGAATTAACGTTAAGGAAATTAACCAACTCGGTATCTGCTGCTATCTCAAGCAACTGCTGCAGGATGGTTTCTTTCAAGCAGACCCCCATCCCGGCAACATGGCAGTCACCCAGGATGGGGGGCTTATCTTTTATGATTTCGGCATGATGGCAGAGGTCCAATCGATTGACAAAGACCAGATGGTGAGGACGTTCTTTGCCGTACTTCGCAAAGACGCCGATCAGGTGCTAGACACCCTGACTACGATGGGGTTAATTGAACCGATCGCGGACATGACTCCAATCCGCCGGATCATCCGGTTCATTCTAGAAAAATTTACCGAGAAGCCCATTGAACTTCAGGCATTTAATCAGGTTCGTAGTGAGGTCTATGCGCTGTTTGAGCAACAACCCTTCCGTCTCCCTGCCAAGATGACTTTTATCCTGAAAGCACTCACTACACTGGATGGAGTTGCCCGTGATCTGGATCCCCAATATAACTTGCTGGTAGCCGCAAAACCCTTCGTTAAAAGTCTCGCAGTGGCCAAAGGACAGGGAAACTCGGTCGGAGAACTTGCCAGACAAGCCCGTGAGTTTATTGCTTACAAACTGCGCCAGCCTAGCGCGGTTGAGCGGTTGCTGCAACGGATGGAAGATCGATTGGAACAGGGGGAATTACAAATCCGGGTGCGATCGATTGAAACAGAGCGTGCCCTTAAACATATCAATCTGGCCATCAGGAGCCTGATTTATGCCTGCCTGACCGGGTTCGCGCTGCTATCGGGGGTCATTCTGCTGGTAGGAGGGCTCAAGACGTGGGCTTTTGCCGCTTTCGGGCTAACCGGGCTGGGGATGCTTTTCCTGTTTCGCTCCCTCGTTAATTTAGCAATTCGCGATCGCCTTGAACGCCTAACGGGCAGATAGGAGAGAATGCCAATGCGATGCTAAGAAATAATTTTCGACAACGGAAACTCACCAATCGCTTCAATAGGAGCAAGTGGATAGATAGATCAGTAGATAGGTAGATAGGTAGATAGGTAGATCAGTGGATGGGCAGATGAATTGACAGGGTCGGAATGGTTGACCAATTCACACTGCTGCAAACGATGTATCCATCCAAGGAAGAATGACCCACAAACGAAACATCGTCCGTAGAGACTGATTCTTAAAAGCTAGTTCTCAATCCTGTTGATTGAGTCTGGCTGATTGATTGAGTCTCGTTCAATACCCCCAGGGGAATTCGAATCCCCGTCGCCTCCGTGAAAGGGAGGTGTCCTAGGCCTCTAGACGATGGGGGCGTATTAACCAAGCCTTACTTAGGCTAACGAATACGGTGCCGTCTGTCAACTAAAATTTTAAAAAACCTTCAAATAAGTCTTTATCAAATGCATCGCCCATAGAAAAAGGACTTGTAGGCCCTCAGCGATTTCTTAAGCAAGGTCTCTAGAATTACGTAGACGGATGAGCCGCCGCCTCATTTGGGGAGACGCTTGAACTTCGGAAACCTCATGGGCTTCAACCTCAATCTGAATTGGCTCCATGTATTCATCCGTGCCACAGGCAAAGGCATCGATCAGCAATTCCAGAAGCTTGTCGCGATCGTTAAGGGCGCTCTTTTCCTCAATCAGCCTGAACTTGAGATGAATCTCACACTCATAAACGCCTACCTCAACGCTGGTAGGCTGACACTCAACATCATGTTTCATTTTAGGGAGCAGACTTCTGCGCTGCGAGAAAGAATTTGAGCAACCTTCCATGAGCCTTCACCATCCGATCTTCTATCAGCGATTTTCAAATTGAGTAATCTTCTACTAGTAGATAAATCAGCTTTGGTAAAAACTCTGCCTTACATTCCAAAATTAACATTCCCACAATTTGATCAAGATCCGCTAAATAGCTGAACCTAGAAGTGATTTGATTCAGCAGTTTCTTGCCGCATCAAATTCCGATGTTTCTAATCTAAGGATAAAGATCTCAATTTACATGAACACACCTCCTAACCAATCAATAACATTGATTGATAGTAGTTAGAGTCAGAATTTTATAAAGTCTCTGTAAGGAGAGCTAAAATTCGTTAAAGCCTGATTGAAGCATGTCTTTCAAAGCACAAGGGTATCGTCAGTGTAATGATTGAAAGTCCTTAAGATATGGTTAAATCACTCGTCTAATTTACTTACATCCTGCTTAGCTAAAGGTTTAATTAAATACATTTAACTCAAGTTTACAGATCGGACATTTAACCTACTTGAGCAAAAAAATAGTTTTGCATTAGTGACTCGTCGGAAAAGTTTTTATATTTTATACTTCGCGTCGAGTTTGAAGCTATTTAGCGCTTTTATGAAGGAAAGAATTCAGAAGATATACTGATATTTCATCAGGGGTCTATACATCGCTGATTGTTATTCTTTAAAGGTCGCTATGTGATCTCAAGCATCTAAGACAGGTAGCTCTAGTGAGGTCACCCGATTTGGGAAAAGATGAAAAATCCCAGGCCAGGGATCTAGAGAAAACCAAGAAATTAATCATCCCTAGTCATGCTAAGCAGAACGCAGGACAGCGATTCATCTCCCAGTTGGCGATGAATCGGGATGCTTTTCGACGCTGGCGCTTGGCTCAGCATGACCGGATTCATTCTTTGGAGTTCTTCTTAGGTGAGGGCAGCGTTCGCCACCGCCTAGCAGGCCATGCTTTCTAATAGGCTGGAAGTAACCCGCTGGAAGTAACCTGTGTCTAGCGATGTATTAGCCGATGGGTTGAATTATAAAAGCAATCAATTACCTACCTCCGCTTTTCCCTAAAATCCCTGTAAATTGGAAAAAGCGGAGTACGGAGTCGTGAGTTTGAATCAACCGTTGCCACCTGGCCTCAAGTCCAAATCCGATCGCCCGACTGAGTTAGCCGCTCAGTCATCTGCAGATCAGCCATCTAGTTCCGTCTTCAGGATTTCCCCTTTAATCCGCTTGACCTTGTTGTGCTTGTACATAGCGCTAACAATTCCCTTACCGTTTCTATCAAAAATTACCAGCGCTAGTATTCTATCTCCGCTTCTGTGGGTTGGGATTGGATTGGGAGGTATCGTACTGGGCGGAGCGCTGAGCGAGCGCGTCATTTTGAATCAGCAGGGAATTCAGGTGACCTATGCGGGTTGGGTGCCTCGTCTGTTTCGACGGGGTTGGGCGTTGTCCTGGTCCGAAATACAAGCTTTGAAACCCCGCTCTACTGGACAGGGAGGATTGGTTTACTATTTTGTCAGTCACACTGGGCAAGGGTATTTGCTACCGATGCGCGTGGCCGGCTTTGCCTCTTTAGTGCGTCAAGTTGAGGCGAGAACAGGCATCGACACCAGGGAGGTGCGTCCGCTTTCCCAACCGTGGATGTATTTCATCTTGCTAGGCTGTACGCTGTTCTTGCTGATAATCGATGGTTGGGCAATTTGGATGGTGGTGGGGCAAAACTACTGATGACAATTGGCTATCAAACTCCCCATCTTCGTTTTGAACAGGTCAGTCTGGTTGCAATGCCCTTGGGAGCTAGAACTTCCAGGAAGCAGGGGACGCTTGCTGCGGAAAAAACTTACCTGCTGCAAGATATCTCTTTTGAGGTATTTCAAGGTGATCGCATTTCCGTTGTAGGGGCTTCGGGGGCAGGAAAAACAACTCTTCTGCGCTTGCTCAATCGATTAAGTGAACCCACGGACGGGGCTATTTATTTCGGTGATCTGGCGCTGAGTCACATCCCAGTCATTAAACTTCGTCAGCAGGTTGTTCTGGTTTTGCAGGAATCTAAGCTGTTGGGCATGTCTGTTCAACAGGCGCTAGAGTATCCGCTGAAATTGCAGAAACTAGACAGGAAAGTGATTCAGCAACGGGTTGGAGAGTGGATTGAGCGCTTACATATCCCATCTGAGTGGCTCGATCGGGCTGAACTACAGCTTTCGGTGGGACAACGGCAGTTGGTCGCGATCGCCCGTGCCCTGATCATGCAACCCAAAGTTCTCTTACTGGATGAGCCAACCTCGGCACTGGATATTGGTCGAGCTGAACTGCTGTTAAGCGCATTAGAAAATCTTTCTGAACGTCACCAGGCAACTGTGTTGATGGTCAACCATCAGTTGGAACTGGCGGAGAAGTTCTGCGATCGGGTTTTACAGTTACACCAGGGAAGGTTAATCCAGGATTCACCCAAAGACCAGGTGGACTGGAAAGAAGTACGCCAGCATTTAGTCCAAGCGGAAGCAAGGCAGCTTGAGGAGTGGGGATGAGAGAAGCTAAGAATTAAAAAAAGGCGCTCACTGAATATCAGGAGAGCCTTAATGTCAGAATCGCTAGAGTCTGAAAAGCTTAGATTGCTTCCAGATTCTTTTCGCCCGTCCGAATCCGAATAATTTGTCCGACGGGGCTGATAAAGATTTTGCCATCACCAATTTCGCCAGTCCGAGCAGCTACGATGATTTTTTCAACCACCATATCTACCTGATCGTCTTCTACTACGATTTCAACCTTGAGCTTTTGCAAGAACTCGACTGTATATTCTGAGCCACGGTAGCGTTCAGTCTGTCCTTTTTGCCGCCCAAAGCCTCGAACCTCAGAAACCGTCATACCGACAATGCCAGCATTGACTAGCGCAATCTTAACTTCATCAAGCTTAAATGGGCGGATAATTGCTTCTACTTTCTTCAAACCTTACACTCCTTCATTAATTTTCTAGGTGGCAAACTGCTATCTAGCATGACACTTTCTATCACCGTCAAAAGTGTATCTTTTGTAGAAAAAGATACACTTTTTTGATGAGGCGATCGTTCTTCCCTACCAATTGCCCGACCTAGCAGCGACCGAAACCCCATCTGCTCATCTGAGCAGCCCCATTACTTAGTGGGTAACAGGGGGCGAACAATCAGGAAACCTGTGCCAAAGGCAGTTACCACAATCACCACAATCGTCAGCATTAGCCACCAACCACTAATTTCTGAAGGACGCTCTGACTGAGCTTTGCGGCGCGTTTGAGGAGGTTGCTGTTCAATCACAAGTTTCTTCTTGGGAGGAGTGGCGGGAAGAAACTCTGGCGTTTCCATCTCGATCTGCTGCGGCGAAGTGGGCGGTGTAGCAGGAACAGGCGGGTTCTCAAAATGAATTTCCACTTCTGGGGTTGGCAGCGAATCTGCCCCTAGCTTTCCAGCCTGAAAAGAATCAGCGACCTGGCGAAGCTTCAAAGCTGTCTGAACCACCCGTTCAATTTCCAGTCGTAAATGCTGGTTTTGCTGGACTAGTTCCTGATTTTGAAGTTTGAGGGAGTCTATCTGGGTTTTGGTGGACTGCAACTCAGTAGCGACTTCCCGGTAGAGGGAAATTGGAACCGAAGGGGAATAGGGGTTATTTGCTGGAGGATTGGGGGAGCCAGAGGGTTTGGCATTTGGCATCGGTGGTTTGGCGTTTGTTTTGGGCGTCATAGGTCAAAGGGTAGTGAATCGCGCATAAATTATGCATGAGATCAGCGCAATTGGAGCAATCTCATTGCATTTAGTCACCAAATTTACAAAAAAGCTTGGGGGGGAAGGGAGAAAGGGAAGGGGATCTCCGTACTGCCATCCCTGTCGCCGCTGCCCCCTTCCCCTGGGTAAGCTCTATTCATCAGGTTGAGGGCTATGGATAGGGGCAAATGTTCTAAGATCGTAAACGCTAACCCCAATGTTGCTTCAGCGTTTATGAGCTACTCTTCAGCCCAGCAGTCCTCTGTCTCTGAAATTCAAGATCAAAAGCACGCAAGGGACACCAAATATGGTGAGCGTCTGATTGAGGAAGGGGCGCTGGTGACGTTTCCCAACCCCAGGATTGGACGACGCTATCAGATTTGCATTACCCTACCGGAGTTTACCTGTAAGTGTCCGTTTTCGGGCTACCCTGATTTTGCCACTATTTACCTTACCTATGTACCAAACCAGAAGGTGGTGGAGTTGAAGGCGCTGAAGCTATATATCAATAGCTACCGCGATCGCTACATTTCCCACGAAGAATCTGTCAACCAAATTCTGGATGATTTCGTTGCTGCCTGTGACCCACTAGAAGTCAAAATTAAAGGCGATTTCCTGCCCCGTGGTAATGTTCACACCATCATCGAAGTAGAACACTCCAAACAGTCCTAAACGATGAAGCAGCGGGTGGGCTATGCCAGGGCTACGGCGATCGTGGATGAATCAGCCAGCCAGCAGCCAGCACCCAAACCCGCCCGGATAGGGTTCAGCCAGAACCCTAAAGTCGATGTCATAACTCGATGTCATAACTCATGGATGATGAGTTGGGAAGGAGCGGCAGTGGCCTGTGACTGGTTGGTCATTAACTGGTCTAATAGGGCTAGCACTTCTCGCTCGAAAGCAACTTGAGCGCGGTTGGTTCTGCCACCCACGTAAAGTTGGTCATCTTTTTGCAAAGCCCAAATTTGAGAGTGGGAGATGTAGCTCATGATCACGCCTAGCATTAGCAACCCAAAACCAGCATAGACCAGGGGAATACCCGGATCGGCTTTGATTTGGAGGCCAGTGCTGCCAATCAGTTCCTTCACTGCCAGGGTCACACCGTTCACCTGGGTAGACATGCCAGCGCGAACGGTAGAAACCAATTTGCCCGTCATATCATAGACCAGCACCATTCCCTGAAGGTCTTTAGCGACCAGGGAAAGCCCGTCGCTCATGTCGGGCTTGGTGGGAACCCAGGTGCCCCAGATCCTACCGGCACCACCCGTATCAAGTTGTGCCGTCGGGATTTGGAAAAGGGGACTCTGGTTAATGTGGACACGGACAGCGGCGATCGCCCAATCTGCTTGATAAAGCGTCACTCCCCGATAACGTAGGGGTTCATTCACATGAATCGTCTTCCGTTTAACTTCCTTACCCTCTTTATCCAGCACAGATAAATCAGAATAAAACTGATCGATCGTGCCATTGGGGGTGTAGTCAATCCAGAAGCGGTTGACCTTAACTGACCAGTCTTTGGGAATCTGCGGTTCTGCTAAGGGACCCGCGTCAGTAATATTCGTAATTTGGAAAGTTTGACCGCTGGGGATCATTTCCTGGGCAGTAAAACCCGTCAAAGCACCCCAGATTGCCCCTAACAGAATAAGCAGCATACTGGCATGCACCACGATAGGACCAATGCGCCCAACAATCCCCTTGTGAGCATAGAGGGAATCCCCCTGACGGAAAATCTGATAGCGACCTTTATCCAGTAGAGACGCCAAATCATCCAGAGAGACTTGCTTAAATTCTGCGCTCAAGGCAAATTTCTGAAATTGGCGGGGTTGGGTGTAGAAATTCCAGGTGCGGGAAAACCAGCGGAGAGCAGGCAGTTGACGCTTGAAGGTACAGGCGGTAAGGCTGGAGCCAAACAAAATCAGCAATGCCAAAAACCACCAGGTGCGATAGACGTGATCCAATCCCAGGGTTAACAACACCTTCCAGGTCAGGAAGCCAAATAGGGCGGGATGCTCCGGGTAGTTGGCTTGATAGAATTCCAGGGATTGCCCCTGCTCAAGCACAGTGCCGGACATGCTGAAAATGGCGATCGCCAGCAGGAGGGCGATCGCTAACCGCAAATCCGCCAGCAGGGGGACTAACTCCCGCTTCAGAAAGTTCTGGTAGTTCGTGCCTAAACTGGATAACTTAGAAAAAAATAATTCTTTTGCAGTCATTGCTTTAAAGTTTGTCAGTAGCTCCCGGTCAAAGTTAAGCAGGTAGGCGTAATGAATTGTAAGAAGAGGGTGAGTGGGGACGTTGCCCCCAGGCAGGGGGTTTCACCCCATCCACCCCCAATGTCATCTTTAGTTTAATTCCACCCAGCTACTTACAAGGAGTCATAGGAGAATTTTCTACGCATCAACCCCTCCATTACACCTACCCTGCCCTTAGCTGACCTTATAGCTGCCATTACTAGCTGCCATTACTAGCTGACTTAAATATTGCTGTCGGGAAGCAAGCGAAACAGCAAAGAGAATACTCCAAAGCCAACTAACAGAAAACCACTGGCAGGGGTAATCCAGCTAGACCAACGGCGC
Source organism: Kovacikia sp. (assembly GCA_049581985.1). Lineage (GTDB taxonomy): Bacteria > Cyanobacteriota > Cyanobacteriia > Leptolyngbyales > Leptolyngbyaceae > Kovacikia. Next base: position 8,615 of record JBAUTA010000840.1, on the reverse strand, counting down.
AGTTCCAAAAGCTTTTTAATTGAGGCAGTAAAAGTACCCGCCAGGATTAAAGGGGCAACGTAGCCCACCGTGTAGAACAGCAACAACACACTCCCCAGCACGGGATCCTGGGTAGCCGTGATCCATGCCAGTAAGGTTGCCAGGACTGGCGTGCTACACGGAGATGCGACCAGTCCAAACGTTAATCCGATCAGGTATGCCCTGATTCCGGGTGGCAAATCCGTGGAAATCCATTCCAATCCACCGAAGGAGGGTAACTGTAGCGGCAATGCCTCCAGCAGGTTTAGCCCCATCAAAATAGCAATGACGCTGACCACGATCGGCAACCCTAAGCCAACCTGCCCATAGATCTGTCCCAAACCCGCTGCCAGAATTCCCAATAGAGCCAGCGTGGTGGCTAATCCCAGAGAAAACCAGGTAGACTGGGCGGCTGCCTGGAGCCGGTTTTGGGTTTCGTAGCCCCCAATGTAACCAATCGTGATTGGCAGCATCGAAAGCATACAGGGGGTCAGACTGGTTAACAAGCCTGCTAGAAAAATCACGCCTACACTGAGCGGTGTCAGGTGAACCAGTTGTTGAGAAACCAGTTTGTCCGCTAAGTGTTCTAGCCAGTAAAGTTGGGTTTTCAGAGTTTCGAGCATTCCGTTGGCAGGCGATCGGATCAGGGCAATCTCAGGAGGCAATTTGCATCTCCTTTATCTTAAAGGATGAGGGATGGGGGAGGAGAGAAGAAATTTTTAGTCCCTAGCCTTTCATACTTCAGATCCTTCGCCCGATTTCTACCGGGCCGTTTAACGCAAAATCGTTTGCTGGTTCTTCTTCCAGGGATCGCGTCCGGACATTGGCAACACCTTTGCTTCACTGCTTTCCCTTGCCACGCGGATTAGCAGCCCTGCCGCCATGAGACTCGAAATCATGGAGCTGCCACCGTAACTAATCAGAGGCAATGGCAGTCCAGTGGTGGGGAGAGCACCCGTTGCCACACCAATATTTAAAAGGGATTGGCCAACCAACAATGTCATAACGCCGATCGCCACCAAGCGATAGACCGGATGCTTTGTCTTCATCGCCACTCGCACTGCCAACGTCGCATAAACCATCAGCAGCAACAGCAGCAATAGGCAACCAACCAGACCAAACTCCTCTGCAAATACCGAAAAGATAAAATCAGTGTACTGAATCGGCAGGTAAAACAATTTTTGCTGAGATAGCCCAAACCCGGTTCCCCAGATGCCGCCAGACCCCACTGCAAGAAGACTTTGAACTAGCTGATAGCCGTCTCCTGTCGGATCTGACCACGGGTTAAGAAACGACATGATGCGCCGCCGCTGATAGCTGCGGATGCTAACACTGATAACCGCCAGGCAGAAGCCTGCCAGAGCTGTCCCACCCAGTTGGGAATAGGGTAACCCTGCCGCCAGGGCAATCATCCATAGCATGATGCCGCATAATGCCGCCGTACTCAAATTTGGCTGGAGCAAAACGCCCAGCAGAACCAGACTAAATATCGCAAGCCATGCCAGTCGGGTTGACCAGCGTAAACGGTTCCACTGACCAAAAATGCGGGCGCTCTGAATCACCAGAAATGGCTTAATCAACTCTGATGGCTGAATGGGAAACGGCCCCACAAACAGCCAGCGGGTCGCTCCATTAACCGTCGTCCCGACCCCAGGCAGCAAGGTTACCAGAATGAACCCCAACACTAGCAATAGCATCCAGTCTGCCACCCCGACGATGTATCGCAGGGGAGAATGAACTAGCAGATTAAACGCGATCATCCCTACTAAAATCCAGACAATCTGCAGCTTGAAGTAGTAAAGCCCGTCGGATAACTGGGACTCGGCGATCGCGTAGGAGGCCGAAAACATGACGGCCAACCCCACCATGAGCCACAAAAAAGTCAGCCAGCGCAGCCAGCGCGCTTCAAACGCCCAGTCTTGAGCAGAGGTGTCAAAGAAGGGAATGAGCAGGCGAATATTCACGGCAGAGCAAAGGGCAAGGAGCAATAAACTGAAAAAGTAAAAAGGGAGCCACAGCCCCAACCTTTTACTTTTCCTACCTGAAAATCATCCCATATCAGGCTAATCAGTTTATGCCAGCTTCCCAAAATAGGCAAGGGGAAGGGGGCGATCAATCATCTTCCCGATCGCCTAGCCTCAATTCCGCGCTAAGGCAGGCTCCCCTAATTGGACCATCTCTGGAACATATTCGGTCTGGGTGCAAAACACCTCACAGGAATTATTGGGGCTTTCGATCAGCTTCACCTTATGCAATTGGGCCCCAATTTCCTGGATGGGGGCTTGCAGTAGATTGCGGATATGGACTGCAATATTTTCTGCGGTGGGAACTACATCTACAAAATAGGGGATGTCCTTATTCAGGAAGGTGTGGTCGAAGGGTTCAACGACGTAATCATTGACTGCCTTTTGCAGGGCCACCAGATCGGCGATCATCCCAGTGCGGGGATCAATTTCTCCCTTAATCGTGACCTCCAGGTGGTAATTGTGACCATGCCCATTGACACGAGCGCATTTTCCGTAGATTGCAGAATTATCTTCCAGGCTCAGTTCGGGGAGAGCAAGCCGATGAGCAGCGCTGAAATGGGTGCTAATAGTAAGATAGGCTTCCATATCGTTTCCGTAGTAGTCTGCCCAGAGTTCGGGTTGTTCAAAAAGTTGAATGCGGACAAGCGGGAGATAGGGGGCAAGTCGGTTCCAAATACAGCGGGCAATATTTTCCGTGGTCGGCAATCCGTCCTGAAATTCCTGCCAAATGTCATTGAGATAGGAGAAATCAAGCTGGTTGGTAACTTCTCGCTGAATCACCTGCTTGACATCCGACAAATTTAGCACCATGCCATAGTTGTCCAACTCACCTTCCATGGAGACGTAAAGGACGTAGTTATGTCCATGTCCAGGCGCATGGGCACAGGCACCGAAACGCTTAAGGTTCTCCGCTTCGCTCAGTTCGGGCAACCAGTAGCGATGGCTGGCTGAGAATTGGGCGCGGCGGTTAATGGTACATCTCATAGGATTCTCGCGAAGGATGCGTTAAGTTCTGTAAACTTAAGACTTATTTTTAGGATAACCGATTCCCCTTCTGGTTGTGAGCATCGCCCACTAATTTTATAGCCGTAGCCATATTGGTTAGGACGGGGTGCAGGGGTGGAACCCCTTAATCCTTTGCCCTAATCAAACTGGCGACAGCTATAGAAAGGAAGTAGTCAGAAATCGGGGGTAGAAAGCGCGGTGTCAGGTATTTTATCTTCCTCTGCTAATTGACTTTATTTCTCAAAAGCCCCTAAGATTAATCTGACTTTCTTGCAACTTGACTTATTCTTTTTGACCCATTCTTTTGGACTCATTCTCTTAGTCTGATGGTCGGTGGGCTTAGCTCGATTGAGCGATCGCCGAACGTTTCAGGCGAGGTGCGCCCACCACAGCCCCATCCCTAAATTATTTTTATTTTAATGTACGATTTTAATGATGCCCAGCTACTGATCAGCGGGGCTGAATGCTGGTATGAAATAGCCAAGCTGATAAGGGGTCGCAGCACATCTGTTTAGGCGTTGGTTTTGTGAAAAAGCTTCTTACTTTTCAGGGGAAAGCCGTTGGAGCATTCTGGTTGATTTCCGTAGGGCTGCATACGATCGCCCTGATGACTCCAATTTCATCCCTGGACCCTCTCCCCAAGAACACGGTCGTAAAGGTTACAAAACTTCAGAAGTTCCGTTCTTCCGAACCATTCTCCATCCGTCCAACCTCTAAGCCAGCGCTTAAACCCTCTCCGGTCAAGCCCAAGCCCAGGGTCAGACAAAATTCTGCCCTTCCGCAAGTGGCTGCATCCCCTGGTGAGCCTGTTCGCCCTACGCCAGTGGCAAGTCCCTCTCCTACGCCAACCCCTTTCCCGGTGGCTAGCCCCACCCCGTCTCCCGTTCCCTCTCCAACTTCGGAAACGGGTGCAGCGATCGCGGCATTTTCCAAAACCGCCGGGGCATCCCCCGCATGCAACCAGCAAACAGAGACCTGCTGGCAGGTGAAAGAAACCCAGTGGCGCTCCGTGGCACGCGATCTAACAAAGCGCCTGGAAGACGAAGGCTTTGATGTCACAAAACTGGATGACCTTGAGATTGATACGGGAATGGGGATTTATCAGGTTTCAAAGTCCGGCGTCCCGAAATACTACCTTCATCTGTTGTTGACGGATCAAGGAACAAGCTATTTGCTCAAAGAGAAACCTTTAAGCCAGGGAGAATTGAAGCGGGCGATCGGGGTGTAGGAGGAAGTGGGATAGGGGCAGAGTGGGATGATGAGCATTTCCTGCCCTTCGACGCTGGAGTTAGCCTGGGGTTTGCAATACTAAATCATTGCAAATCAGTCTTTCAGAAAATCATCGGGCCTGATTTCAATTGAACTGATTCCAATTGAAATCAGGCCTTATTGGTCACTAATTTGAGCCGTTAAAAAGATTTGCAAGTTAGACTCGGCAACGGATAACTTAACTGGTGAACCGATCGGCAGCGGAGTTTTCGTTGTCGCCAGGGCATGGAGTTCCTGCCCAGAAGGGCTGATCAGGCAATAGCGGTGTTCCCGCCCTAAAAATTGGCGATCGCGAATCACCACCAGCCCTGCCTCATCCGGTTCCAACCTCAAATCCTCCTGCCGAATCATCAGCTCAGCCAGCGATCGCGACGCATTCCCCATCCCTTGCTCTACAACCGCTTCCTGCCTCACCTCAAAGTTGCCAATCTCCGTCTCCCAAAGCATTCCATTTCGTCGAGCTGGGAGGAAATTTGCCTGCGTCACAAACTCGGCAACAAACCGGGAAGCGGGCTTCTGATACACCATTTCAGCTCTATCGAATTGCTCGATTTGCCCATGACGCATAACAGCCACCCAGTCGGAGATACAAAGCGCCTCTTCCTGATCGTGGGTGACAAAAATCCCGGTTGTGCCCGTCTTCTTTAAAATCCTGCGAATTTCCTGCCGGAGTCGCTGCCTGACCTGCACATCCAGATTGCTAAGCGGCTCATCAAGCAGGATAATCGCTGGTCGGGGAGCCAGGGCGCGGGCAAGGGCAACGCGTTGCTGTTGTCCTCCGGATAGTTCATGGGGGTAGCGCTTTTCCAACCCTTCCAGGCCGACCAGGGCGATCGCCTCTTTGATCAAATGTCGGGTTGGGGCAGACTGGCCACGGTTTGATCGATTTCGCGTTTGATGCCTCAACCCAAATGCCACATTGTCTGCAACGGTTAGATGGGGAAACAATGCATAGTCCTGGAACACCATGCCAATATCCCGGTGCTCTGGAGGCACCCAATTGCCCGCCCCTGCAACCCGTTGACCAGCCACCTCAATGGTTCCAGCCTGGGGAATTTCAAACCCAGCCAGCAGGCGCAGCAACGTTGTTTTGCCACAGCCAGAGGGTCCCAACAGTCCTAACAAATCCCCCTGGTGCAGCTTCAGGGTGATATTGCTGACGGCAGGTGATGCCGTCTGGGAAAACTGCCGCAGGACACGATCGAGTTGCAAAATAACAGGCTGATTCATGAACAATTCCAATTAATCTGGGCTAGGGGATAGAGGCCAGAACGGAAGAAACCGGTGACTTTTCCTATGCCTCTTGGCGGATCAAGAAGCGGCTCTACAAGCTTTCATCCTTTTCCCACTTCATTCTTTTCATCCTATTGAGAAGTCTCCTCAATAAACTCCGAAACCATGCTACCGTGATTTCTGAATTTACCTGCACCCATGAAAACTGCTTTTCCCCCACCCAACAGTCGACAGCCAACCGCCAACTCCCTCTGGACTGCTCTGGTCGTCGCGATCGCGGCTCTCCTCTCCCTTCCAGTTCTTGTTATTTTCAGGAATCTTTTCAGCAGTACGGGGGATATTTGGAAACATCTGGCAGAAACTGTTTTGCCAACCTATATCGCCAACTCTCTCTGGCTGATGGTGGGAGTGAGTCTGGGGGTAGGAGTAATGGGGACGGGAACAGCCTGGTTGGTAACCATGTGTCGGTTTCCGGGTAGCCGCCTGTTGGAGTGGCTGCTGCTATTGCCACTGGCAGCCCCAGCGTACATCCTGGCCTACACCTACACTGACCTGCTGGCATTCTACGGTCCCGTCCAAACCTTACTCCGTAGCACCTTTGGCTGGAAAAGTGTGCAGGACTACTGGTTTCCCAATGTGCGATCGCTCTGGGGCGCGGTCGCCATGCTCACCCTGGTCTTCTATCCCTACGTTTACCTGCTGGTACGAACGGCTTTTTTATCCCAAGCCGTTTCTATTTTGGAAGCAAGCCGTAGCCTGGGCTGTAGTCCATGGAGCAGTTTTCAGAAAGTGGCGCTTCCCCTGGCACGTCCGGCGATCGCCGCTGGATTATCCCTGGTGTTAATGGAAACACTGGCAGACTATGGGACGGTTCAGTTTTTCTCCGTTGATACTTTTACAACCGGAATCTACCGTACCTGGTTTGGCATGGGCGAACGGTTAGCCGCCTCCCAACTCTCTGCCATACTCCTGCTGTTTGTTTTTTGGCTGGTGCTGCTGGAGCGGTGGTCCCGGGGACAGGCACGCTACTATCAAACCGCAGCCCGCTTGCAGCAACTCCCCACCTATCGGCTGAAGGGAGTACGGGCGATCGCAGCGCTGATTGCCTGCTTCTTACCCGTCGCCCTCGGCTTTCTAGTGCCTGCCGGGGTTTTGCTCCAGATGGCAATGGCAGACCCCAGTCAGACTTTCAACAAAGACTTCTGGACAGTTGCCACCCATAGCCTCACCCTGGCATTGCTAACAGCTGGGCTGGCAGTCCTGATCGCAGTCATCATGGCCTACGGGTTGCGGTTATCCCCTAACTTAGGCATGCGGCTGGCAACTCAAACCGCTGCCATGGGCTATGCAGTGCCGGGAGCCATTATTGCCGTTGGCACGCTGGTTCCCCTGGGCGCACTGGATAATGCCGTGGATGCCTGGATGAAATCCACCTGGGGCATCTCTACCGGACTGCTGTTGAGTGGCACCATCTCTGCTCTGATCTTTGCCTACCTGGTTCGCTTTCTGGCGGTGTCGTTCAACGCTGTAGACGCCAGCCTGACCAAAATCAAACCCAGCCTGGATGATGCCGCCCGCAGTCTGGGGCATGGGGCAACCAGTGTGCTACTGCGGATCCACGCACCGCTGCTATGGAGTGGACTTCTCACAGCGGCGGCTCTGGTGTTTGTAGACGTCATGAAAGAACTACCTGCCACCCTGATCATCCGCCCATTCAATTTCGATACGCTGGCGGTGCGGGTATACAACCTGGCATCGGATGAGCGCTTGGCGGAGGCGGCTGGTCCTGCCCTGGCGATCGTCCTGGTGGGGCTGGTGCCCGTTATTTTGTTGAGTTTGAGTATTGGGCGATCGCGCCTGCAACGCGATTAGCATCCGTCGGCAAGAAATAGACGTCATTCCTGATAAAAAGGGTGGTTGGGGGCGTTGATCCCACCCCCCAACTACCCCTAAATTGCAGCGGTTTCAGAAGGGTTACCGCCATTCCTCACGCCCAACCAGCGCGATCCATAATTTGCAGGGCCACCAGATTGTTCTTGCCAAATACCGCAGCGTTAAGGGTATCTTCCTTGAAGCCCTTGCCATAACTGGCGAGAACAGGATCGATCGTAGCCCCCTTCAGCATTGGATATTCGTAATTGCCTTGAGCAAAAACTTCCTGCGCCTCTCGGCTGAGCAAATGTTCCAAAAATTGGGTCGCCGCTTCCGGGTTTTTAGAAGTCTTGACAACCCCACCACCGCTGATATTTAGATGCGTCCCCCGACCATTTTGATTTGGGAAAAACACCCCCACCCTGGCAGCAACTTCCTGATCCTCTCTCTTCTTCGACTTCGCCAGCCGCACAACATAGTAGGTGTTAACAAGTGTGACATCTGCCACACCCGCCGCCACCGCCTTGATTTGAGCGGTATCATTCCCTTCTGGCTTGCGGGCAAAGTTAGCCACCAGACCTTTTGCCCACTCCTCGGTTTTCTTGTCTCCGTGCACTGCCAGAATCGCCCCCGTCAGGGACTGGTTATAGATGCTATTGGAGGAGCGGCAAATCAGACGTCCTTTCCAGGTAGGTGTTGCCAGATCTTCGTAGGTGCTGAGGTCTGAGGGTTTCACCCTATCTTTGTTATATACAATCACCCGCGCCCGTTTCGAGAACCCAAACCAGTGCCCCCCCGATTCCCGATAGCTGGCTGGAATTCCTGATTGCAGAATTTTGGAGGAAATGGGTTGCAATAGCCCGACTTCCTGCGCCCGCCACAGACGACCGGCATCCACCGTCATCAACACATCCGCAGGACTGTTCGCTCCTTCGCTTTTAATTCGCTCAATCAGCTTATCTGCCTCTGCTTCAACCAGATTGACCTTAATTCCGGTCTTCTGAGTGAAGCTCTCATAGAGGGCCGTATCCGTATCGTAGTGCCGCGCGGAGTATAGGTTCAGCACTTTATTGGACTGCGCCATGCTGCCGATCGTTCGACTGAGTTGATGCACCCCTACGGCAACCGTTGCCGCACCAGACGCCAGAAAAACGCGCCGAGATATTGCCATATCTGTCTATTCCTTTTCTG
>JBAUTA010000839.1:0-8018 GCA_049581985.1 Kovacikia sp. | reverse complement strand
GTAATAACTAAGTGGTCTTGAATCTTACTACTAAACGGGACCCTTTTGCAGATTTGCGTTTGACTCACCGTCTTTTCTCTCAGTTCTATCCTCCTGTACCCACAGGTCTGATACCAATTTAAAAAATGAAGGTTGTAGATGGGGGGTGTGGGCTTCGCCCCCAGCCAGGGGTTCCACCCCTGTACCCCGTCCCTAATCTGCCCTGTTCGCTATTTAAATTGGTATATGAGATAGAGGCCCGACCCCCTCCAAACAAAACTCTGGCCTATGTTTCAAAACTAGGGTTCGTAATCATGAACTGGCTTTCATCCCAGATTCACCCTGGATTCTCAGGCATTGGTTGGTTGGTCTAAACCCTATTTCACAGGCGCGATGCTGGGAGATTCAAACTTCGAGAAGTCTCGCTGAAGCTGCAAGTCCTGGCTAATTTTCAGCACTTCTGCCCGCAGGAACAAGCGTCTTTGAGTCAAAATCTTAATTTCGCTTTCCAGCTGTTGCCGCCCCTGATTAAAGAAATCTTGAGAGCTAAACCGTACCAGATCGCGGGATAACTGTTGGGTTTGAGCAGGAGTCAGCCGCACCGATGGATGGGATTGCGCCAGGACAACCTGATCTGGTAGCAGCATTGGAGCTAGGGCAATCACCGCGAAAATGGCAGGAAAACTGTATTTCATGGCTTTACTAGCAATTGAATGACTAACGATTGGATTAAAAAGGCTGGCTGGATTGACTCTTAACCCATACAAGCTCGAAGGCGATGGCTGATCGAAAAAAGTTTATCCAGGAATTTCTTCAACTCCTTTTATGCCAGCTTGCCGATCAGGGAAATACCAGGGGTACAGGGCGCAACGCTCCCCTTCCTGATAGTTCCTGATAAGCAAGGACGCCTACCTACTGATAGGGAAGCCTGATAAGGGAGCGCTTATCTATAGGGTAACGTTTACCGATCGCCGTTGCCTCCCTGGTGATGGGCAATGGATTACGAGCTGACACCTGACGCCTTTTCTGCCATCAGGTCCGTTGAATCATCGCAACGGGCCGATCCAGGTTGGCCGCTTTATAACTACCAATGGAGTATTGGTCAATATGCTGAAAGATCGCCACGGGGGCAACAATCCGGCAGGTAAAGAATTCGATCGCCGCCTTGCCGTCGGGGAACACGCGTACTTTTGGCGAAAGATCCTTTGGTTCCGTGATCTTCCACTCCCACTGAACCTGACCTGGCAGGGCGTTAATTAAACGGTGATGGTTCCAGTCAGAGGATTTCCCGATCGCTCCAAATTCCCGCAGTTCCCGTCTTAAAACGGAGGCAACCACGAATGAAATTGGGGTGCGATCACCCTCGATCGCTTCCATCATGTCTGATAAAGTGCCCTCCGGATGGGGAGGATGGCTGCGATCTCCACTATTGGCTAACCCTTTTTCCAGTTGGGCAGTGGTGCTGAGCATCTCTGGGACTGCCCAGGTGACTCCAACGCCATCCTCGGCATTGCGATGCAAATAACTAACTAATCGGAAATTTGGCTTTAGTCTCAATCCGGGCATTTTCATCAAAGCGACCCCTGGATTGATTGAACTGATGAACCACTGCCCCTTTGTATTTGGTGCGAAGGTTGAAACCTCTCCAGCCGACCCCCCAAAATTAAATAATTCTCCCAAATCACTTAAGGAATCTGGCTCTGGCAGCTCATCGACTTCATCATAGGAAGCCCAGGTGCGAGGATGGTTTTCCGATTCTGGAAGGGTCAACGCATTTTTGATAAATTGCCGAATTTTTTGAAGGCTTTCAAGGGGAATGATTTGAAGAGACATGGTGGGGGTTACACTGTTTAAAGTGGGCTAACGAGAGCGATCGCTGAATCAGCTTGGATATCACTTCTTAGTGTGCCCACTCTGGCAAAAATGCTATTCGTTACCCTGAATCAATTCATTTCGTAACCTTCCTTCGGAGGATTGGCACGCAACCTTCCTACTCCCAGTCTTCGGCCCGATATTTGGGGCGCTCCCAGTCATCCTCTTCCAGCTCTATTGGCTTGAGATCTCGCTCTAGCCTTGCCCGCAGCTCTACCATCGGTTCTGCTTCCAAGACCACTGGGTCTGGTTCCAGTTCCAGTTCCCGATCAAGGTGGAGGGGTTGCACCACCCGCGTCACAGCTTCCTGCACAAAAGAGCGAATAAATTCATCCTTGCGGTTCAGTTGAAATTGACGTTGTACCACATCCGTCATGCCGCCATCGCCCCAGTCCTGGTCGTGACGAAAATACTCGATAAAACTCTTGCCAGCGATCCGAGTCAGGTAGGCAGCGCTGACCCCTTGAATTGCACGACCAACCAGCAGGCCGCCAAGGCTGAGTTCCAGGGCTGTACTAACCAGAGTGATAGCCCCCTTGACAATTCCCAGACTGGCCAGGGTCTTCCCTAACGATAGGGCCAGTTCGCGCCCCCGATCGGGGGTAATATCGCAACCATAAACCCGACCGATTTCTACGACCATCTGAGCATTGACGGCAGCAGCAGCCAACAAATCGACAACGGGCAGGGGGGTCGCCGCCACCACCCCAGCCCCAATCCACTGAAACCGCTCTACAATTTTCTCTGCCTGACGCCGACGTTGCAGGTCAATCAGCTTCCGGGCTTCCTCTCCTAACCGTTGAGATTGCAGCAGAATATTGTCTGCCACCAGATCCTCTCCTTCTATCCGCAAAACAGCCACCATCTGCCGGATCAGCGGCATAATATCCGGGTCTGGGTAGAAAGTTTCACCATTCTCTAAGACCACGGCTTGGGGCCGGGCGGCCACTGCCACCACGTCTGCCGGAGCAACCAGGCCCCGTACCCGTTGTCGCAGACGGGCCAAAATGGTTTCTAGATCCTGATCCAGGTAAAGATCGGATTTATTGAGAATGATCAGCGATCGCTTGCCAATTTCTGCGAGTGCCTGCAACGGATCGTATTCCGACTTGCGCAGGTCATTGTCCAGCACGAACAGCAACAAATCTGCCTCCGTTGCCAGACTTCTTGCCAGCCTTTCGCGCTCAGTTCCAGCCACCCCCGCTTCCAAAATTCCCGGTGTATCGGTGATCAAAATTTCCCGATTCAGCCCCTTTAGCTTCAAGGAATAGGTTTCCCCAACTTCCGTGGTTCCCATCGGAGCACCGACTTCACCGACAATTCGACCGATGAGCGCATTGACAATCGAGGTCTTCCCCGCTGATCCGGTCCCAAACACAACCACCTGCCATTCTCCCCGCGACAAATTTTGCTCAATCTCATGGGAGCGGGCTAGAAGTTCCTGACGGGCAACTTCGTCCTGGATCTGGGCAACTTGCTGCCGGATTGCTTTCAGGGTTTCTTCCGCTGCTTCAGTTTTGGCAACGGGAACTTTGGGTTGAGGACGGCGGGTATTTCTCTGCTTTTTCTTTTGCTGCTGCGGGAGCCAAAAAAAATAATAGACAAAAGCAGCAATGAGTACCCCGATTAGCCCGATAATCAGCAATAATAGCGCTTGCGATAGTAGGGGATAGTAGGCAATCTGCCAGTACAAGCGGGTAAGGGAATCGATCAGCCAAATTGCCAATCCCAGGATTAGGATCAGACCAACAATCAGAATCAGAAGGCGAGACAATGGCATGAAAGGAAGTCGAACAACTGACAAGGGCATTTGCTCTTCATTCTAATTCCCCCTTACCTGGGTTCATCCTGTATTAGTTGTTCAGAGCGATCGTCTACTGCAATGATTCAAAAATTTGATGAATCCCTTTGGGTAAGAAAGTTATTATCAACGAATAACCATTCGTGATTGCGCTAGTTTTGTTCGCCTCAGGGCATCTTGTGATTTTATCCAATTCTTTCTACCTGCTGGTCACCTCCGATATTGGGCCTTTGCTGGGAGATATCTGGCTGGACATTGCAGCCCTGGTGCTGATGCTGATGCTGTCTGCCTTCTTCTCTGGCTCGGAGACGACGATTACCGCTTTGGATCCCTTAAAGTTGAAGGCATTAATTAAGGAGCAGGGTGATCCGAGCCGCATCTTTACCCTGGTACTCAAAAACCGCCGATTGTTTATTACGACCCTGCTGGTGGGCAATACCCTGGTCAATAACTTTTCGGCTATTTTAACCAGCAATCTGTTCAGTCTATGGTTTGGCAACCGGGCGATCGGGATCGCAACCTTTGTCGTTACTTTTTTGACCCTGACCTTTGGCGAGATTGTGCCAAAGTCCCTGGCAATTAACAACGTCATGCCCATCTTCCGGTTGGTCGTTTATCCGATCTACTGGCTTTCCCGATTTTTGTCGTTCTTTGGCATTATCTGGCTGTTTGAAGCGATTACCCAGGCGGCGATTCGTACATTTCAGGGAGATGTGGTGCATCAGGGCGAATCGCTACAAGATTTGGAATTGATGATTGAAATCCTGGGCGGCAAGGGACAGCTAGATCTGGATAAACACCAACTGCTGAATAAGGCATTAGCACTGGACCAACTGAGCGCCAGGGAAGTCGTCAAACCCCGGATCGAGATGCGAACCATTTCCCGCGATGCCACACTTCAAGAGTTAGTAGACCTGTGTCTGGAAACAGGCTATTCCCGCATTCCAGTCCAGGAAGAGTCAAAGGATGAGATCGTCGGGATCATTAACCTGAAGCGGGCACTCCAGCATTTGAGCCATTTGCGCCAGGAGGGGCAGACGAATGGATCGGTGACAGAAGCGATGGATCCCCCCGTGTATGTGCCGGATACCAAGCGGGTGGCAGATTTGCTGAAGGAAATGCTACAACGGCGTATCCACATTGCGATCGTTGTGGATGAGTACGGCGGCACGGTTGGTCTGGTGACGCTGGAGGATATTTTAGAAGAACTGGTGGGCGAAATCTACGACGAGAGCGATTTCCCCAGTCGGGCAAATTTAACCAGAAGTTCTTCGGCACTCAATCGGGAGCGCTTAAGTAAGCGGTAAACCTGTCTGCTGCCAGGGAAATTTCCTTTGCAAATCGTGAAAACTTGCGCGGTTTTTTCGATCGCAGGTAGGCTCAGCATCTTGTGCCTCACTCACTTTACTCACGGAAAACTTGAACAGCGGCGGCAAAAACAGTTTCAGCCATCAAAACAAAATGCAGCGCTTTAGTAAGTCCATATCCAATTGCTGCGATTTTAGCTGATGAGAGGGCAACCTGGCGACCGCAATCGTTTCGCGAAGAATGATGGAAGCGACCAATGCCTTACTGATTAGTTTTAGGTTGAAAGTTTCGCAGGCGGAGCGCATTGGTCACAACAGAGACAGAGCTAAACGCCATCGCCCCTCCGGCAATCATGGGATTGAGGAGCCAGCCAAACAAGGGGAAAAGGATGCCAGCAGCGATCGGAATTCCCGCAATGTTGTAGATAAAGGCGAAGAAGAGATTTTGGCGGATGTTTTGCATCGTGGCCCGTGAAAGTTGAATTGCAGTCACAATGCTCTGCAAATCCCCCGAAATCAATGTGATATCACTAGCGGCGATCGCCACATCGGTTCCTGTTCCAATGGCAATTCCCACATCTGCCTGGGCTAGAGCGGGCGCATCATTAATGCCATCTCCGACCATTGCCACGATGTGGTGAGTTGAATGGAGAGATAGGGAGAGGGGTGCATCCCTGTACTCCGTCGATCCGGCTTTCCCTAACTCCCGATCTCCCCGTTGCAGGGCGGCAATAACCGATGTTTTTTGATCCGGTCGAACTCCAGCAAGCACCCGCTGAATGCCAACTTCACGGGCGATCGTGGCTGCGGTTGGGTAATTGTCTCCGGTTAACATCACCACTTCCAATCCCAACTGTTGCAAGGCTCGAACGGCTGCTGCAGAGGAGGATTTTAAAGCATCTGAAATGCCCATAATCCCCTGAACTTGTCCATCTATTGCAATCCAGATGACCGTTTTACCCAGAGCTTCGAGTTTATCCTGAGCCTGTTGCAAAGCCTGGGTCGCGATGTTCAGTTCTTGCATCCACCGCTGGGTTCCGATGTGAATCAGGTGACCGGACACCTCCCCCTGAACCCCGCTGCCTGCGATCGCTTCAAACGCTTTCCCATCAGTCAGGGCTACTTCTTGCGATTGAGCGTAGCGGACGATCGCTTCTGCTAAGGGGTGTTCAGAATTTTGTTCAAGGGATGCTGCTAAGCAAATCAGCTTCAGTTCCTGTGAGTATTCAGCGCCATCCGTTGTGACGAAATCCGTAACGGTTGGTTTTCCTTGGGTTAGCGTTCCTGTTTTATCGAGGACGATCGTTCGAATTTTGTGGGCCAGTTCCAGGCTCTCTGCATCTTTGATCAAAATGCCGTATTCTGCACCTTTGCCCGTACCCACCATGACCGAGGTTGGGGTTGCCAGACCAAGGGCACAGGGACAGGCAATAATCAGCACGCTGACGGTCGTCATTAAGGCCAGGGTGAGGTTGCCCACAACAATGAACCAGATAATGAAGGTGAGAAGGGCGATCGTAATGACTGCCGGAACAAACCATCCTGTTACCTGATCCGCCAATCGTTGAATCGGCGCTTTTGAACCTTGGGCCTGCTGCACTAACTGCACAATCTGCGCCAGAACCGTATCTTTGCCAACCCTCGTGGCCCGCAACTTAAAGCTGCCCGTTTTGTTGAGCGTCGCGCCAATCACCTGATCTCCCGGTTGCTTTTTAACCGGAACGCTTTCACCCGTTACCATCGATTCGTCAATCGTAGAAGAGCCTTCCACGACTTCTCCATCGACGGGAATTTTTTCTCCCGGACGTACCACTACGACATCCTCAATCTGCACGTCCTGGATAGGCACTTCCATCTCTTGCCCATGGCGAATGATGCGAGCCTCTCTGGCTTGTAGTCCAATCAACTTCCGAATTGCCTCGGAGGTTTGACTGCGGGCACGGTGTTCAAATAGTCGCCCCAGGGAAATTAGGGTAATGATGACTGCCGCTGTTTCATAATAAACATGAGGCATTAAACCCTGGGTACTTAAGAAACCAGGAAAGATCGTTACAAACAAGGAATAGAAATAGGCCGTACCTGTGCCGATCGCCACGAGTGTATCCATCGTTGCAGTCCGGTGTTTGAGCGCTTTCCAGGCGTTTTTGAAAAAGTCACTCCCACACCAGAATAGAACAGGGGTTGCCAACAAAAGCTGCACCCAGGAATTCTCTAACACCTGGATCCGAAACGGCAGGTTGAGCATGGTGGACATTGCACCTACCATCATCAAGCTGCTCAGAATGCCGCCGGTAATCACTTTGCGCGTTAAGGCACAGGATTCTGCTAAACGAGCGATTTTTTCAGCAGTTCCTTCCCCCGTTAACAATTCCTGGTCTTGCAGGGAGAAGGCAGAATAGCCAGCCTGACTCACCGCATTCTGGATTTTTTCCAGATTGGTTTGCTGGGGATCATAGCTTACAGAGGCTTGCTCTGCACCAAAGTTGACCGTTGCCCCCGTCACCCCTGCAACTGACCGGATGGCTTTTTCAATATTGGTTGCACAGGAGGCACAGCTCATACCGCGCAGTCTAAGCGTTACCTGATCCATGATTCAATTCCTATGGTTAAACAGCAGGGTAACCCACCGCAGCGATCGCCTCCCGAATGGCTGTCTCAGGAGCTTGAGTCTCGACGCTGACTAATTTAGTTTTTGGATCAGCTTGAACTACTGCGTCGGCATCAATCGTCTTAACGGCTTTGGTAACTGTCTCGACACAGGCAGAACAGGCGATATCGGGAACCTTGAGTTGGAATGTCATGTTAGTTCACCTGAATGAATTACTTGATATCGCGATCGTCAATTTGATCAGGAGAGGGGATTAAAGGGGGAGTAAAACCTCTGCACCCCGTTCTAATCAATAGAGCTACAGCGATAACTTGAATCTATTCTGAACTCTCCAGTTGGCTGGAGAGTCAAGGGGTTGGGGAAATAATAGCAATTTAATTGGATAATGCGGCAGATCAGCCCCCTCCCCCCCTCCCCTTGGCAAGGCTATCGTGTTACCCCTCCCCAAACC
>JBAUTA010000838.1:0-2237 GCA_049581985.1 Kovacikia sp. | reverse complement strand
GGAACTGGGTTGGAGGAGACGAACCAGATTGTCCAGGAAGTTGAAGCCGTTTTGCAACAACAGCCTGAAATCATCAACTTTGAAACCTATGTCGGAACGTTTGCCCCGGTGGATTTTGCCGCTGCGTTCAGAGGCACGTCTAACCGCCGGGATAAACATAATGCGGAGATTCGGGTTCACATCACTGATCAAACGGCGCGATCGATCACAACCGAAAATCTGGTGATTCAGTTGCGTCCCCAACTCACAGAGGTCGCCTCCCGGCACCAGGCGGTGGTCAAGATCCTGGAAAAGCCAGCAGGACCCCCACAGCGAGCGACTGTACTGGCAGAAATTTATGGTCCCGATGACCTGCAACTCCGGGAACTGGCAAAACAGGTGCGACAGGTGTTTACCGATACGAAGGCAGTGGTAGATATTGACGACTCAACCCGCAACCAGATTCCGCAAATGCAGTTAACCGTGGATCAAGACAAGGCAATGCGAGCCGGCATCACGCCCACAGACGTTGCCCAAACCTTGAATGTGCTGTTGACGGGAACGGACGTTTCGACCCTGAAAATCCCCGGTGAAATTCTCCCAGTCGGGATTCAACTGCGCTTTGCCGAAGCCTTTCGCCGCAATCTGGATGACCTGGACCGCATTCAATTGCCAACGTCCACCGGGTCGCTGGTGCCGTTGACCGAGTTGGTCAAGCAACAACCCACGATCGTCGAACAGGCGATCTTGCACAAGGATCAGCAATCCGTGACCTATGTGACGGGAGAAATGGGCAACCGTTCTTCCATCTACGCAGTCATCGATCAACTGTTCTACTTCATGCGTCACCCCCTGCCCGCTGGCTACTGGATTAAGTGGGATGGGGAATGGAAATTGACTACCGATCTGTTCCGCGATATCGCTCTGGCTCTCACCGCTGCCACAGCTATGATTTATATGCTCCTGGTTGGGCAATTCCACAGCTTCAAGATTCCGGTGATCATCCTGGGCAGTATTCCGCTGTCGCTGATTGGGATCTTGCTTGCCTTTGCACTGAATGGTGCTTACTTCAGTGCCCTGTCCCTGATTGGTGTGATTGCCCTGGCGGGGATGGTGATCCGAAATTCGATCGTCCTGCTGGAATTTATTCACGAACGAACGCTGGCGGGAGCCGATTTACAACACTCGATCCTGGAAGCAGGAGCCGTCCGCTTTCGTCCGATTTTGCTCACCAGTATGGCGGCGATTCTGGGGAATGCTCCGATTCTGCTCGACCCGATCTGGGCGGGTCTGGGATGGACGATTATCACGGGCATGATGGCATCGTCAGCCCTGACTCTGATCGTGATTCCACTGGTCTACTATGGCGATCGCCTGAAGCATTCCAAACGTTCAAGTGCATCGCAGGACAACGATCACGCTCAAAACAACACGGAAGGCGAAAGTTATGCATCCTAATCTGTTTAAGCAAATCAACCAATGGATTGTGAAAACACCCCTGCGATCGCTTTCGGAAGCCTACAATGCAGCCTTGGCAATTCAAGCGATTGAAGCAAAGCACTTTGCTGGTGAGGCGATTGCTCAAACTTCAAACTACACCGATGCGACATTCAGCTACTTTCGGGACAAACGAGAGTCCTATCTGCAAGTCATCCGCTTGCGACTGGCTGAATTTAGAACCAGTAACCTCATTGCAAACCTGCTTCATGCCTCGCCTGACAAATACTCGTTTGGAGAAATAAGTCAGGACAACGATGAGAGCGCGATTCTGGATAAATTGAACCTGATTGAATCCGTTTTGGCGAGATACGAAATTCAGCGGCAGTTAGAAGCGACTGTTTTCCAGAAGCAAGACCCGGAGATCAGTCTGCCCTTTGATGAGACCTTGCCTAACTTTGATGAAACAGGTTCGCTTCAAAGAATCCGATCCGGTTCGGTTTTCGATACGGCAAATCAAATTAAGAAAGAACTGACTCCCAAATATGAACAGGAAGTGCTGTACGAACTGCGTACTGCTCGTAAGCGAACCATAAGAGCCATTCGGTTTTTGATTTTGCTCATCCTCATTCCATTGATGGTTCAGTTTGCAGGTAAATCACTTCTGATTGAGCCACTCATTCACCAGTTCAATCACTCTCCCCAGATCGTGCTGATGGGTGAAGCCAAGGAACGGGCATTGCACGATCTCGCTCAGTTTAGAGAGAGCCTGGAATTTGACACCTTGGTGAATGACAGTCATCAAAGCACGAATTCAGAGC
>JBAUTA010000837.1:0-1948 GCA_049581985.1 Kovacikia sp. | reverse complement strand
AAATCAAATTTAATATGTATTCATTCATAGATTCGATTCTTCAAGAGAAAATTCTATTGCGGGGTTTTCTCTTAAAGCGCACCATCCAGCATTAACATCCAGCGCTTTACAAACGACTTAATGGACTTCTAAGTTTAGGTCAAGCGTGCTATGGTCTGTCTCTGGCAACCCCTCTAGGGATGCTGGTGCCGAACAAGTTCAGGGGGAGGAAAAACCAGAATGTTGAGATGAATGGGCGAAGCCTTCGAGGCGATGTTGAAGACCACTCGAGCAGAAACGTTGATTTCAGGAGGATTCCCTTTTGCGGATTAGAAATTTTGCGAACGCTTCCTCACAATCAGTGCGAAGAAAAGGGCAATTCCTCACAGGTTTCTCAATATTCACCCTTAAAATACCGATACGATCTTCAGATCGGAGCTGCATTAAGGGTTTCGCTTAGTTCTTTGCAGAATGGATTGATTGCGCATGATGGATAGGTCTTCATTCCCGAACGATGCGATCTCTCATCAGCCGTTCTGGGATGTCTGAACATCTTGAGTTTTTTGCGTTCAAAGTTAAATTCTAAATCGAGTTTAGGTACAGGACTTTAGAAATGAGAAAAAAGCTGACCGAAAAGAGTACTGTCAACTTGCTACTCAGAAATGCTGCAAGATTTCCTTTACTGACGGGCGATCAGGAGATCCAGCTAGCCCGTCAGGTTCAGGCCATGATGCAAGTAAAGGCCTTGCCGGAGTCGGAGCGCCCTGAAGATTGGTCTTTGATTATGAGCCGGGGAAAGCGGGCCAAAGACCAGATGATTCAGTGCAACTTGAGGCTGGTGTTCAGTGTTGCCCAAAAATATCAGAATCTAGGCGTGCCTTTTGAAGACTTGATTCAAGAAGGGGTAATTGGGTTGAGCCGAGGGGTTGAACTGTTTGACCCAGAACGGGGATGCAAGGCATGCACCTATTTATACGCTTGGATCAAGCAGGGCATTACTCTCTCGATTGGAAACGGGGCAAGGATGATTCGTCTACCCATCTATATGAAGGAGAGGATTCAGAAACTCAAGGCTTTGACCCGTCAGATGCTTCAAGAAAGCGGAAAAACGCCGAGTGCTGAGACCTTACGAGAGGCCATGGAGCTAGATGAAAAGCAGTGGAAATATACGCTGAGGTCTTTAAGGGATACTGTTTCCTATGATGTGTCGGTCTCAACCAAGGATAGCGAGACGAGTTTGCTTGAGCTATTGCCCAGCGAATTGGAGACGCCACAAGATCGGCTGGAGGCCATGGGTGAGCGGGAACGGCTGGAGCAGATTTTAACCAGAATTGATAAGCGAGAGGCGCATGTGCTGGAGTTACGCTACGGCATCGACCAAGGGGAAGGTCGGTCGTTGGCGGAAGTGGGCCAGGTGATGGGATTGAGCCGAGAGCGGGTGCGTCAGATTGAGAATAAGGCGATGAGGTCTGCTCAAACCGTCGCGCGAAAATTCCAGTTGTCGGCTTAAACGTAGGGGAGATCGCGTTCCTGCATGCATAGATCGCTCAGGCGATGGGTCAGTTTATCTCCAACGTCAACCTAGAGCTGATGTTGGAAGTATTCTCGATATAAATTGCAACGAGGCTTGACCCGATTATCGCTCTGCTGCACCAGACCCATGCTGTGCAGCTTGTAAATCTTCATTGCGTTTAATTCAATGGGTTCTGGCGAGGCGACCACTTGCTGAAAGGCCTCAAATAGCTCTGGCGACGATTTGAGGGTCTCCAGATGTCGGCGAAGATGGCTACTATAAATGCCTGCTTCCGTGGGAGCGCTTTGGAGGAGCTGCTCTAGCGTCATTTTTCGGGCGCCCACTTCATAGAGTGCTAACCCTACCAGGTAAGGATGACCTCCAACCATTTCCATGAGGGCGTTCACTTGGTCGTCGTGCCACTTGATCCCGTGGATGCATGCCCAACTCTTGACT
>JBAUTA010000836.1:0-1808 GCA_049581985.1 Kovacikia sp. | reverse complement strand
CTAGTGTTGCAAATCATAAATTTTGCAACCTGGGGGAGTGGGGGTTTCGCTCCCAAAAGGGGGGGTTCCCCCCTTTACCCCCTCCAAAAGTTTCGTTTTGGTCTGCTAGCAGTCTGTCAAGACTGTTTTGAAGGGTTGAAAATTTGAAGGGTTAAAACCCTCAAAACACCCGAATATGGGTTTTGTAGATTTGAATTGCGGATCAAATCTTTGCGACTCAAATCTATTTTGACGGGCTACTAGGGTCAGGCTAGCAATCTAGGTTAGTAATCTAAAAGGGGGACAGATCGGAATGGTCTTGCCCCCCTTTTAGATCAGAAATTCATTGGATAACGGCTTCTAACTACAGCGGGTAAACAGGCTTGTCGTTTGCGTTGAGCTTAATCTTACCTTCAGAGCCGTTGACGATAAAGGGAACGGTTTCGCTGCCCACGACTCGGACCAGGACTGGCTTCGACTTGAGGGACTCACGAACCAACTCAGACCACTTGGTCAGGTCTTTTGCGTATTGGTCAGTGATGGGGGTATCGGTTGTAATGCTGGTATCTTTGGCAATCCGAACATCAATTGGCAGGCTAAAACGGGATGTCAAAACTGGATAAATGGGTAGCTTTTGCGAAGGAACACCCGTAATCGTTTCGTCTGGGAGAACAGGGGTCTCAGCAGTTTGTGCTGATGCGGAGAGGGAAGCTCCCAATACTAGAGCAGCAATACCAAAAGCAGACATGATACGCATTTTCATTTCAGTTCAACTCCTCACAGCAGAGAGTAATTACAATTGAGGGCAAAGTTACCATTCATTACCAACTTAATTGACCTTTTCTAGTTTACGCTTTTTGACGGTTATAGACGAGCGAGAGAACCTTAACTTCACAAATGTTCAGTCATAACTATCGCTATCGCCAGTTTGATTAGGACAGAGAATTAAAGAGCGAGTTGGGGCAACGCCCCCAGCCAGGGATTTCACCCCTGCGCCCCGTCCTACAGCCCTTTTCAAGCGTGTGAGATCCAGTGAGGGTGCTTCGCGCCCCGCTGTGCCTCACATTTCTATACTTCACCCAATTGCAAACCGCTATAATCGATAGGGCTACGGCTATATTTTAAATCAGGGAAGAAGGCGGCTGGAAGATGCGCCTCACCGTCAGGATGGTACCCTTACCCCAGCCCCCTAATCGGACTGGACCGGGTTTATAATACCCCGGACACTTCAACGGCTAACTTTTGCCCAAGCTGTAGGAGCAAAAGCAAGTGGTCTGCTTCGACAACTGGTTTAATTTTGTTGGCGATCGCAGTTGCAGTCTGCCCCATCTCCTCTGTTTCCTGAGCAGATTGGCAAATAGACTGGGGAATGATCCAGCCATGAAGCCGATGGTAGTAAAGTTCCTGGGCCTGTGCCAGGGATAGGTTCAGATTCATATGCTGCCCTAGATTGATCAGTCTTTCTAACCGATGCAGATCCGACTTGAGGGTAGCCGGATCAAAGTTATGGAGGATTTGCCAGAGCGATCGCAAAATCATGCGTTCCAGGGTTTGTCGGGCTTCAGGCAAGTTGAGGTGGCAACGTAGAAGGGATGCTTCCGTGGCGATCGCCTCCAGTTCCGACAAATGACTCAGCCCCAACGGAGAGGCTTCGGCTGATAGATCACTACTTTCCTGTTCTAGAGCCCGCAGGGAAAGCAAAGCCCGATGACTCAGCGCTACCTCAGCCGCAACCTGAAGTTCCTGCGGTACGGCCAATTCGTCCCGGTGGAAGGCCATCAGCACCCCGTAGTTATCCCGATAAACCTGGGTATAGAGCTGGTCTAGAC
>JBAUTA010000835.1:0-1773 GCA_049581985.1 Kovacikia sp. | reverse complement strand
GGTATACGCACTGGGTTTCGATTCAACGAGACATCACCCACCGTAAGCAGTTGGAAGAAGAATTGTTAAAGACCCTGGAAAAGGAAAAGGAACTGAGTGAGCTTAAATCCCGCTTTGTTTCCATGACCTCCCATGAGTTTCGGACTCCCCTCAGTACAATCTACTCCTCCTCAGAGTTGCTGGAGTATTACGAGCACCGTTGGACCAGGGAAGAACGCCTGGATCAACTGCACCTGATTCAAAGTACGGTTGAACACATGACCCAACTCCTGGAAGATATTTTATTGATTGGTCAGGCTGAAGCCGATCACCTGGAGTTTCATCCAACCCCGATAAATCTGCCCCAGTTTTGTAGCGAACTGACCAACCATCTCCAACTCAGCATTGGCAGCAATCATACCCTTGCCTTCCTTAACCAGTGCTCCACAGTCAGGGCTTGGGTCGATGAAAAGCTGCTCCGCCAAATCCTGACCAATCTGCTCTCAAATGGTGTTAAGTATGCCCCTGAAGGCAGTTTGATTCAATTAGAATTGACCTGTGATTCTGAGCAGATTATTCTTCGCATCCAAGACCAGGGAATTGGCATTCCGCCTGAAGACCACGCCCATCTGTTTGAAGCCTTTCATCGGGCAAAAAATGTCGGCACCATTCCAGGCACAGGGTTGGGATTGGCGATCGTTAAACGCTGTGTGGAGGTCCACAATGGTTCCATCACCTTCCAGAGTGAAGTTGGGGTTGGCACAACGTTTGAGGTAACGTTGCCGTTAGAAGTTGAGCCGTGAAGGGGGGGGATAGCAGTTTTCACTTGGGTGAGGGATGGGGGTGCAGGAAAGGCAGAGGAAGAGGTCAGGCGATCAATCTACAACTCCTTTCCCTATCCCTCCTGCCTCTTTCCTTCTTCCCTGGGTTCTCCCACCGGGCAAACTTCTGGCGAGGGTGGCTGAACTTCAACGGTCACGGTTTTGTATCCGGCAGTGGTCAGAAGTTGGGAAACGACGAGTTTCGCCCGATCGCTGGCCTTAGTCAATAGCCCGTCGTTGCAGGCGGCGGAGACAATTTTCTTGAGGGCTTCCTGTTGGGCCAGGGCTTGCAGTTGGGGGGCAACATCGGGGCCCAATCCCAACATTCCCCGGTTGTAGTCGTAAACGCTGGAGCGGCTAACATCAATTTTGCTGTCCAAAATCTCGGGCGGTGGCAGTTGGATCTGGATGCGATCGCCCGCGACCTGGACATTACTGGAT
The DNA here is from genome assembly GCA_049581985.1 of Kovacikia sp. Lineage (GTDB taxonomy): Bacteria > Cyanobacteriota > Cyanobacteriia > Leptolyngbyales > Leptolyngbyaceae > Kovacikia. Next base: position 532 of record JBAUTA010000835.1, on the reverse strand, counting down.
GTTAATTTACTCAGGTCAACCCCTGCCTGCACCTGACCGTGAGCAATGTAGAGTAATTTGGTGGTTCCTAAAACGAACCCACCCACGCTGGAATCCTGACTAGTCGGCACTACGGCTTCCATGGTAAAAACAGCCGTGGTTAGTTCGCTGGCGTTTCGCACCTGCTGAATCACAACCGACTGAACATCGACCTTTGGGGCAGGCTGCACAACCTGAAAAAGATTGCTGAAGTTGTCCAGGAAACGATCGCCTACCCGCCAAGCTCCAAAGGCGACCAGCAAAGCAGCAGCAACTGCTCCGCCAGTCAGCATCAGCCCCAGGCTTTTGAAGAAATACCAGCCGTTCCCCCCTTCCTGCTCTTCTGGCTCTTCGTATCCCATAGCCCACCCCACTTTCTCTTGATAATGATTAATTTGATTATTGATACAAGTGTACTACGTTGTCAAATGGATATAGCCCTGGTAGCTTTTGTGGTTAAGTTGGTTGCACTCAATCAAAGTGAGTCATCTCTGTGAAAGAATTGCCCTAATTG
>JBAUTA010000834.1:0-3137 GCA_049581985.1 Kovacikia sp. | reverse complement strand
CTGGACAATCCCGACATCATCACTGCTTTAAAAGCGCGCGCGCTGCCGCCAGCCGCCTGGGAACTGATCCGGCTAAATGGCGAACGGGCGGGTGGTGGTCCTGCCAGTAAAACCGTTGTCACGGAATCAGTGCTTCCCCTTCCCGTCTTAGGCCAACTGCCGCTAGAGGAGTTTACAGTCGGAGGCGATCCAAAGGTGTCAACCACGGTCATGGGGCGTCTGGTGGCAACGGTTGGACAGATGGATTCTGCCTATCTGGTCACCAACGCCGATGGCAACGAAGCCTCTGGCATTGCCAATATTAATCAGGCACTCAAGATTAATCATCCGACCGAAGATCCGCTCTACAACCAGAAACCCGGTGGACAGGTGTATGAGCCCCTGAGTGAAGATGCCTGTGCTGGGCTGGCTGCCGGACTGGCGTTGATGGGTTCCCGTAGCCTCTGGTGTTCCTACGAATCCTTTGCCATCAACGGATTGCCGATCTGGCAAACGGTGACCCAGGCGATGGCAGAGCTGCGCCGCCCCACGCCTTCTACCCTGACGTTGTTTACGGCGGGTGCCCTGGAGCAGGGCCGGAATGGCTGGACTCACCAGCGCCCGGAGATCGAGGCGTACTTTGCTGCCATGATGCGAAATGGGAATGTGTTTCCCCTATTTCCACCCGATGCTAACAGCGTCCAACTCTGCTATGAATGGGCATTGACGACGAAGAACAAGGGAGTAGTGATTACCGCAAGTAAATCACCCCTGCAAATCCGCACCACCTTTGAGCAAACGCGGCAGGCCTTGGAGGATGGGGCGGTGGTTTTACAGGAAAGCCAGAGTGTCGAAAGTCAGGATGCCAAACGGGTGGTATTTGCGGTTGTGGGTGACATGATCCTTAATCCGGTTCTGGAGGCGGCAAGTCATCTGGAGGCAGAAGGACTATCGGTGCGGGTGGTTTCTGTGGTCAATCCCCGGCGGCTATACCGTCCTTCTGATGTTGCCTGGGATAGCTGTTCCGAACCAGATGGGGAGTTTCTCAGCGATGCCGGGTTTGAGGCGTTGTTTGGGGGCGATGTTCTGATTGGCGTGACGGGGGGCGCGAGTCTGATGCTGGAGCCAGTTATGCTTCGCAGTACAGCAAAACGCCGCGACACCTTTGCCTGGAAGCGGGGTGAGACAACGGCAACCTCTGGTGAACTGATGGCCTTTAACGGGATTACAGGCCCAGTGCTGGCGCAACGATCGCTCGAATTAGTCCATTAAGCGGATTCCAATTCAGGACGTTAAAACCCAACTGTTAAAAAGCAACCACGTAGAGGGGAGGACCGGGGGGCTATTTTGATATTCCCCTCTGTCCTCCCTGTTCTCTAAAGTGGTAGCTCTGGGGCAGGGGTGTTAAAGAGGGCCAGACAGCGGTTGAGTTTTCAGATAAGCTCTAGGGGAGTCAGACCTTAATGCTCCTTCTACCCGCGCCCGCGCTTCCCCTTCCCACCATGGACTATACCCAATCACGATCGCCCCTCCTTGCCTGGCTGATGGCGCTGCTTCTGGCGATCGCCCTACTCCTGACTGGCTGTGATTTGCCCCAGGTCAGTGCTGAAGATCGGTTATTTCTCAACCTGTCGCTGGACTTTTTGGATGAATATCAGTTGCCTCCGACAAAGTTTGAGGGAACGCCTGTGGGTGGGCTGTCTGCCCTTACCTACGATCGTCAGCTCGATCGCTTTTATGCCCTTTCTGATGATCGCAGTGAGTTTGCTCCGGCCCGCTTCTACACCCTGAAACTGACGCTGAATCCGCTGGCTGCCCTAAAACCCCAGATCCAGTCTCAGATCCAGATTCAGATTCAGAAGGCGGAGATTGAAAACGTCACCTTTCTGATGGACGAGGATGGCAAACCTTTTGCTAAAGGAACGATTGACCCGGAGGGACTGATTGTGTCACCCCTACGATCGATTTTTGTCTCCAGTGAAGGGGTGACCCGTGCGGGCATTCCCCCCTTTGTACGGGAATTCAACCTTAAAACGGGGCAATGGCAGCGGAGTCTGCCGATCCCAGAGCGTTACCTTCCCGATGCCAAGGGGCAACCGCAGACTAAGGGAGTCCAGGATAACCTTGGCCTGGAAGCATTGACGGTAACCCCAGGGACCTATGCCGCCGGAGAACCCTTTCGGGTGTTTACTGCCACCGAATCTTCTCTGTTGGAGGACAAAGAGGAACTCAAGCCAGGCCAGGGAGCCAAAAGCCGGATGTTGCACTATTATGTAGACGCCGATCGGGCAACCGTGCTGTCCGAACACTTATATGTGCTTGACCCCCTGCCTGAAGGTGCGGTCATGACGGGGTTGACTGAGTTACTGGCGATCGATCAGGGTGGACACTTTTTGAGTCTGGAGCGATCGTTTGGTCCGGCTGGCTTTCAGGTCAAACTGTTTCAACTATCCCTGGGAGGCGCTACGGATATCACCAGACAAGCCTCCCTGGTGGGAACCCAATCCGGCATTCAACCGATTGATAAAAAGCTGCTGCTCAACCTCAGCGAGTTAGGGATTCCCCTGGATAATTTGGAAGGGATGACCCTGGGGCCAAGACTACCCGATAAAAGCCAGAGCCTACTCTTGATCAGTGATGACAATTTTCAACCAAAGCAAGTCACTCAGATCCTTCTGTTTCGTCTCAGGGGTGTGGCTTGACCAGGGAGGAGGGAGCGGGGCTGGCGGCGGCTTGAACCTGAGGGTTAGGCCCAGCCACTTACCGCAGGCTTGGGGGAATCCAAAATCGCAAATTCTAAAGTTCAAAATGGCACATAGCGGTTTGCACTTGGGTGAGGTACAGAAATGGGAAGTATAGAAATGGGAGGTATAGAAATGGGAGGTATAGAAATGGAGGTACTGTGAGGGTACTTCGTGCCCCACTGTACCTCACACCCTTGAAAAGGAGTATAAGTCTTACAATAAGTCCAGGCTATTACGATTCGGTTCTTTTCCTATGTCCCATTCCACTGATTTAACCGCTCTAGTCCGCTGGATGGCGGCAGATTTTAGCAACCAGGCACAGGCATTTGATAATCCTCCCCTTTATGCTCATATCCGGGTCTGTATGCGTCCCCTTCCGTTTGAAGTGCTGTCTGGGGTCGGTTTGTTCTTAGA
>JBAUTA010000833.1:0-2008 GCA_049581985.1 Kovacikia sp. | reverse complement strand
CAGCAAGATCGACAAAACTTTTTGACATTCGTAACGCAAAATCTGCAATCAGATTTACTTTTAGTTCATAGATTGCTTGCTCGTGGGTTGGAGAGAATAGCTAGCCTGGAGCCCCTGATCGTCCTGGATTATCTTTTAAGCGATCAAAGACGCTTGTGTCTTGGCGATAGTATAGAGGGGCGTCACTATGAGACAAAACGCCTCATCTCCTCAGTTTGCCCGCACTTATCGCCTGCTGACAGAGAAAAACTCGAAAACGCCATCCGCCAGTTTGATTACTGTCATCCGTGGGAGAACTGCGAAGCAGATACACGATTTCAACTTTTGCAAGACAACCGACAACATCGACTCCAACTCTTAGTGGCATTTCCTGATGGCTGTTTGAGTCCAGCAGGGATAAAGCTCAGAGACCAAGAAATTCGCGCTTTTCCCTGGGAAGTTGCAGAGGATCGATATCCAACCGTGACAGAAGCTCACGTTGTCGGACCACGCATGACAAAAGAAGAGATGAGCCGTGCAAGCGATCAGGACTTGCTAAACCTGTTTAATGAATTGCCGGACGGGACTATGTGGGATCATCCTCAACAACGATGGAGCAAGGATCTCTCATGGACGGGAGGCGCGATTCAACAATCCCATGAATTTGGCAAACTGATTAAAAGTGACCCCAATCGCTTTCTACGAATTTTGCCTCAACTTCAACCTCAGCGTCACGAAAGTTATGTGGGGGAAGCTCTAGTCAGTCTTTCAGAAACAGATTTCCCTGCCAGTCAATTGATTCAGCTTGTTGAAGAACTGGAGCAACGAGGTTTCAGTTCAGAAGATTTTCGTGATGATGCCGCCCGTGCGCTGGAAAAAGTTGCTGAGCGTAATCAAGGATTACCATCATCAGTCCTAGCCCTTCTAGAACGTTGGCTACCTACGCACTCTAAACCAGAGTTAGAACAGTACCGCAGTAAAGAGAAGCGTCACTCAGAACTGAAATCACCTATCTTGTTTGGCGTGGGAGGCTCCCATATTTTGCCGGGTGGGCGAGGTAATATTGTGGGGGCGTTGGCAGACGGTTATCTTAAACAAAATCCTCCCGATCTGACAAACTGGGCAAGATTCATCCGATCTCAATTAGGAGTTGAACCTCATCCAGCCGTTTGGGTTGATATTTTGACGAGTATGCCACCTTTGCTGAATGGCGATCGCGCTGAGGCAACTGAACTTTTTGATCAGGTTATTCGCAACTGCCCAGAAGTCCTGCAATATGCCTGGGCACTGTACTTTATCTCGAGCAAGATCGGTTGGTTTGAACCTAAAGAAACGGTTCAGGGTTGGCTAGAAATGCTTCGGGCTGACAATTCCAACTTTTCTCAACAAGCGTATGGTGAACTATTGCTGATCCAATATCTGCAATACCAGGACGAATGGTCAGTTGAGAGAATTCGCGAACATCTTACCACTCAAGACAATGAAGCGATCCTTTGCGGACTCGCCCATGCGGCAAGCCATTTGTGGGTTCAACGCAAATGCAGGGCGATCGCAGCAGAAATTCTTTACACCCTTGCGTCCTCTTCTTATGCATCGGTTCAACAGGCTGTAGCATCCGTTTTCCGATGGAGCCGAGACCATTTCAGGTTAGATCAAGGAATGGCAAAAATCATTCCAGCCGTTTGCAAAAATCAAGCTGTACTTCTGGAAGCCGCTAATGATTTGGCTGAAATCATTGAAGCGGAGGAACTGGTAGAAACTCACCCTGAACTTGTTGTAAAAGTTTGCGAAAGTTTAGTTGGTATCGCAACGGAACTCAGCAATCCAGCACGAGCAACCGGACTCATTGCTGAGAATCTAACCACGATCGCCATCAAACTGCACCGCCAACCTCCATACCGCGAGGCTGGTCTAAAAATCTTTGAGCAGCTACTTGCTCTCAATTTAAGAGAAACCCGATCTGCGTTGGAAATCCTCGATCGAAAACCCAATCGACCAGGTTCGTACATTGCCCCTAGAAGACGATTAC
>JBAUTA010000832.1:0-5891 GCA_049581985.1 Kovacikia sp. | reverse complement strand
GTCTTACGTAGGTACTTCCGTAGAGCCCTCCCAACACTTAGGGCATAAAGAATTCTTCAATGAAAACTTCAGGGATTTCCCGGTATGAACTTGTATCAAAACTACCTACTCTTGAAGATGTAGGTGGAGCTGGAAAAAACATACATTCAGGGTGAACTTTAACGGTCAAGCATCGGAAGGCAGAATGACAAAGATTTGCTGCCCCCTGACCTTGCCCTCCTCTCAAATTTTCAATTTATCGCTAACTAAATTCTTCCACTTACGTGTGCAGCGTCCAGCGGAGTATTCAAAACTCATCATGATTAAGACAAAAGTTACTTGTAACAAAGAATTAGAATACGTTCAAAAGGTTAATGAGCTTCAGTACGACTACGGGCAGGCGCTCATGAGTGCGAAACGCTTTGAAGCTGCGCTGAACGTTTTTAAGCGCATCCTGGCTGCCGATCCTGAAAACTTACTCGCCTGGTACAGTCAAGGAGATGCTCTGACAAGTCTAGAGCGATACCAGGAAGCATTAGTAAGTTTTGAGCAGGCAATTCAACTAAAGCAAGATTTCTACCCTGCCTGGACCTTTCGAGCAATTGTGTTGATTCAACTTGATCGACCCGAAGAAGCCCTCTCAAGCTGTGAAAAAGCTTTAGAAATTCAACCCCACGATCGCGAAGCCTGCATCTTCCGGGGTGCATCCTTACAACGTTTAGGGCGCTATCAAGAAGCCTATGCCTGCTACGACAAGGCCACGGGTAGAAAGAAGCAGTCCCTCTGGCAAAGCCTGACGATCTCCCTGGGTCAAGTGCTTCACGCTGCCCGGTTACATGCGCCAGCAGCTTCCAGATAGTCGCGTTCTCAGCAACAAGATACGTAGCTGGACACAATTAAGGGGGGGATTGGGAGCAACGCCCCCACTCCCCCATGTTGCAAAATTTATGATTTGTAACACTAGTTCGACTAAGCGCTTACCGACCGTCTCAGTTGAGTCTCGTTCACGTCGAAGCCTCTATACCCCGTTTCTATCCGTCGTAGTTGCTTTTTAAATTGGTAAGAAGCGTGAGTTAAATAAGCAGGATAAACTCATCCGGTCACCACTCCGCGACAGTCCCCTAGCCCGATTTTAACGTAACCTTCTTTTTGGCAATAGGCTCGGAGAATGACCTCATCCCCTTCCAGCAGGAACGATCGCAGTTCGCCCGTAGGAAGCGTAATGGGTTGCGTTCCCCGTTGCGTTAGTTCTAATAAGCTCCCCTGGGTACCTGCTTCGGCTCCTGAAACCGTGCCGCTTGCTAATAAATCTCCAGGACGGAGATTGCAGCCGTTACTGGTGTGGTGAGTCAGCATTTGGGCGATCGTCCAGTACATAGACTGAAACGAACCAAGACTTAAGCAAACAGGAGCGCGTTTCTCCTGGCGCATTTGGGCAGAAGACAAGTGCACTTCAAGCGTCAGGTTAATGCCACCCAGTTGTTGATTTGCCTCTGACATCAGATAAGGCAAAGGCGGCGGATCGGTTGACGCGCGCCCAAAGGCGGGACAGCGGAAAGGAGCAAGGGCTTCTAGGGTGACAACCCAGGGAGAAATTGTGGTGGCGAAACTCTTAGCTAGAAAGGGACCGAGGGGTTGATATTCCCAGGCTTGTATATCCCGCGCTGACCAATCATTCACCAAACAAAGTCCAAACAGGTGGTCTTCTGCCTGCTCGATCCCGATCGGTTGCCCTAATTCATTCCCCGTTCCAATCAAACAACCGACCTCTAGTTCGTAGTCCAACATCTGGGAAGGAGCAACCGTAGGGGCAGAATGTTCTGATCGCCTCTGTTGACCGTGAGGACGTTTAATCAGGGTGCCGCTTGGAACAATTGACGATGCCCGCCCGTGATACGCGATCGGCATATATTTATAATTTGGCAGCAATGGCTGATCGGGACGGAACAACTTGCCAACATTCGTAGCATGAAAGATAGAAGCGTAGAAATCGGTATAATCACCGATTACCGCAGGCAAAAGCAATTGGGCCTCTGACATCGGAACTAAAATTTGGCTGCTAGGGGGATGGGTCTGCCCGGCCCGGAGCAATTGGCTCAAATGGTGGCGAAACTCTAAGGCAGTGGGTTTTGCAATTGCCATCAATAGATTTAAGGTTGCAGCCGAGCATGCGGTTTGGAGAGCGTCGGGTAATCCCTGAAACAGTCCCGCGGCCCAACAGGCAGTAAGGTCCAAAATCTGGTCCCCGATCGCCACCCCAATCCGAGGTGTTTCGGTCCTTGCCGATCGCTGAAATACTCCAAAAGGAAGGTTTTGGATCGGAAAATCGGTGCCTATTTGATTTGCCGATTCAACCCAACTCCGCAATTCTGGATCATGGGTAGCGTCAATGGCGCAAATCATAGAACTTCACTCTTACAACTTCACTCTTAGAATTTCACTCTGGGGGGGCATGGCACAGATCGCTTTTATCAGTATTCTTAATTTAAGCTGGATATGCGATCCTTTTTGGATTGGGGGAAAGAATTCCAGTGGAATCTTTCTCACAAAGCCTCCTAAACTCACACCTAATTCAGGACTGCTATCTTTCAATAAGATTATTTGTGAATGATTTTATGAATGATTTTGAGTGGACGAGCTTGAAAAGTTAAATCTATAATCTAATTATGGCTTCTTAGTTTGAATATCAAACCATGCTAAGAAGCCTTAGGAACCTTCTAAAAAAGGTGAGATATTAGATCTGGCACTATTTTGTTTAGTTCAATCGTCATTTTATTTACAAACTTTCACTTGCGATGCATCTTTCACCTGCGACTGGGTCAAAGTTTCAACTGTTTTGATTAGCAATTAATCTTCTATGAGGGCCGAGTAAAACCTGAAGCTTAATTTGTTTTTCTACCTAACTTGGTTCGCTACAGGTTGCTAATCCCCTTCGATTTTCTTCTACTAACTTTTCCTCTGTCAGGGAGGAGCTAAATGACTGAATTTTTTCCTATTCACTGCTTTGATCACCTTGAATTTTACGTTGGTAATGCAAGGCAGGCAGCAGGGTTTTACCAGAAGTTTTTTGGATTTACGAATACAGCGTATCGGGGTTTAGATACGGGCAGCCGTAAGGTTGCTTCCTATGCGATGGAGCAGGGAAATATTCGGTTTATTTTCAGTACCGCCCTGAATTCTGATCATTTCATCTCCCGCAGCGTCCTCAATCATGGTGATCATGCTGCGGTTATTGCGTTAGCGGTGCCCGATGTTGCCCATGCCTATAAAACGGTGACTGCCCGCGGGGCGATCGGAGCCATTCCACCGACCATTGCCGAGGATGAGTATGGGGTACTCCACTATGCAGCAATCCACGCTTACGGGGATGTGACGATTAAGTTTGTCGATCGCCAGGGTTATGGGGGAGTGTTTGCTCCTGAATTTCAACCCCGAAACCCAGTTCAGTTCCAATCTGGAGTAGGTCTTCAAGCCATTGATCACATTGTGGGCAATGTGGAAGCGGGCGCAATGGATCGCTGGGTGAAGTTTTTTGCCGATACGATGGGCTTTGACTTACTGGTTCAGTTTGATGAAAAAGCTATATCAACTGAATATTCGGCCCTGGTATCTAAGGTCATGCAGGATGCTTCAGGTAAGATTAAATTCCCGATTAATGAACCGGCACCTGGTAAAGGCAAATCTCAGATTCAAGAATATTTGGAGTACCATCAGGGTAGCGGAATCCAGCATATTGCTTGCTCAACTTCCAACATTATTGCCACGGTAACCCAATTACGCCAGGCAGGAGTTGAGTTTCTACAGGTGCCGAAAACTTATTACCAGGCACTAGAAGCCCGAATCGGCAAGATTGATGAATCGATCGAACAGCTTGCGCAACTTGGAATCTTAGTCGATCGGGATCAGGAGGGCTATTTACTCCAAATTTTTACGCAGCCCGTTGAAGATCGGCCTACACTATTTTTTGAAATTATTGAGCGCCACGGCGCTCAGAGCTTTGGCGAAGGAAACTTTAAATCCCTGTTTGAGGCGATCGAGCGCGAACAAGCGCTAAGAGGCAATCTTTAACTGCGGTCTTCATGAGGTAAGACCATGACCTACTATTACCGTCTGGGCAACGTTCCCCGCAAGCGACATACTCAATTTCGGCAGCCGGATGGCTCTTTATATCACGAAGAGCTGATGGGGATTCATGGCTTTAGCGGAATCCAATCGCTGCTCTATCATCTGTATCCGCCAACGCGGATCCACAAAATTCTGGCAGAGAAAACGATCGCCCTGGAATTTGAGGAATTTGGGGCCTTACGGCATCGCCATTTGCGGACAGGGAACACTCCCAGCGGCGGAGATGCGATCGCAGCTCGTATTCCTTTACTGGCAAATGCGGACGTGTGTATTTCCGTGGCTCAGCCAACGGAACCGATGCCCTATTGGTATCGGTTTGCCCAGGGAGATGAGGTCATTTTTATTCACACTGGTAGCGGCATCTTAGAAAGCCAGTACGGTGATTTACCCTATCGTCCGGGGGATTATTTAGTGATTCCCACAGGAGTGATGTGGCGAATTTTGCCCGATCAGGGAATTCCCCAACGCATGTTGATTATTGAAGCGCAGGGACATATTGAACCCCCGACCCGTTATCTCAATCGCTCCGGTCAGTTTCTAGAACAGGCCCCCTACTGTGAACGTGACTTGCGTCCACCGGAAAGATTAATTCCCCATGATGAATTCGGTGATTTTGAAGTCAGGGTAAAAGCCCGCGATCGGATCACGACCTATGTTTATCACCACCATCCGTTAGATGTGGTCAGTTGGGACGGCTATCTTTATCCCTATGCGTTCAATATCGCAGATTTTGAACCCGTGACCGGGCGCATTCACCAACCACCGCCTGTGCATCAAACCTTTGAAGCACCAGGTTTTGTTGTGTGTTCTTTTGTCCCGCGTTTGTTTGATTACGATCCGTTGGCGATTCCTGCACCCTACAACCATTCCAATGTCGATTCAGATGAGGTGCTTTACTACGTTGAGGGAAACTTTATGTCTCGCAAAGGCATTGAGCGATCGTCAATCACAGTCCACCCCAATGGCATTCCCCATGGTCCGCATCCAGGCATGTATGAGGGATCGATCGGGAAGGAACGTACTGATGAACTTGCTGTGATGATTGACACGTTCCGTCCGTTAAAATTCACGCGGCAGGCAGTGGAGCTGGAGGATACGCAGTATGCCTATAGCTGGATTGTTTGAGCAGGAATGGCAGGAGCCAGAGGGCAGATAATTTTGTTTGCTTCGCAGGTTTAGGGGGAATTTTCCTATGAGTTCAGTTTTAACCACCACTTCTAATCACCTTACGATTTCTCCCCAGCTTCAAGAACGGGTACATCAGGGTGAGCTAACCCAACAGCAAGTTGATGATTTCCAGGATTTTCTGACTCAAATTGATTACGATTTTTTACAGCATCCCATTATTACGGAGAATACTTATACCCGTTGGTTTCAAAAGGGAACAGCAACGGATGCAGAGTTGCGCCATTTCATTCAACAATTTTCGGTTTTTTCTAATCAATTTCTGGTTGCGGCCTTGTTGAAAGTGATCAATTCACCAACCCTACAGCAGTCACGGGCAAGTCGTGAGATTTTGCTGAATGAGTTGGGTGTGATCTACCGCAGGTTGGGCGGAAAGATGGATGCCCAACCATCTAATACAAGTGAGGCCCAAATAAATGAGGCCAAAACAAATGAGGCCAAAATAAATAAGGCCAAAACAAATGAAGAAAAAGATCGGGAAGGCGACCCCGAGTTTGTCAGTACTGAAGGAACAGTTGATGGCGGAATTTGCCGCTTTCGGGCGGCTCATTTTGAGTGGTTGATTGCAGTTGCGGAAGGGTTGGGATTGCACTATCAGGATC
>JBAUTA010000831.1:0-11108 GCA_049581985.1 Kovacikia sp. | reverse complement strand
GGGTGGGTTTTTGCTTACCTTCTCTAAAGTACAATGGGGAACGTCGCGATCGCCCTTTTTGCTCATGAGCCATCAGACCAAACCAGCGTGGGCTGGCGATGATCTCCTTTCCCGATTTGTGAATGTTCTGATCCAGACTAAGCCGATCTATGCCGTGATGAAACAGCAGGCGCGGCAGGTGCTGATCAAAACAGCAGAAAAAAATGGTATTCTCTGGCGGAAGACTACTGAAGAACTGGAATCCTCTGGAATTCAACAGCGATTAGAGCAGCTAATAACCCCAGGCATCACCTATCCTGACTACTATCAGGTGCCCTTCCATGCCTATGATGAAGGTAACCTGTGCTGGAAGGCGGCGTTTGAAGCGGAGTCAGCCACCTATGCCATGGCACTTAGGGTCTGGAAAGAGGAACCGTTGACCTGGCAGGAGGCCCAGGCGCGGCTACGGGGAAGTTTTCATCAAGTATTGGCAGCGCATGGTCCCCAGGAAGTCCAAAACATTCTGGATATCGGCTGTTCGGTTGGTATCTCCACCTTGACGGTACATCACTACTTTCAGGCAACTCAAGGGAAACCGAACCGCACTGTCGGGTTAGATCTCTCTCCCTATATGCTGGCGGTTGCCCAGAAGCGCGATATCCATCAGGAAATTGAATGGATTCATGGCAAGGGTGAGGAAACGGGGTTACCAGGCAACACGTTTGATCTGGTGACTTTGCAGTTTCTCATCCATGAACTGCCCCATTACGCGACGGAAGCTATCTTCCAGGAAGCATGGCGGCTTCTGCGTCCCGGTGGGTCTCTGGCGGTGGTGGACAACAACCCCCAATCTCCAGTCATTCAAAACCTTCCGCCTGTGCTTTTTACCCTTATGAAAAGCACCGAACCCTGGTCAGATGACTATTACACCTTTGATGTGGAAGCAGCAATGCAGCGGGTAGGATTTAAACCCGTGATCACCGTGGCAAGCGATCCACGCCATCGGACGATTCTGGCAAGAAAGGAATAGGGAAATGGGAAATGGATAACATTTTGGTGGGACGTGACCTGTATAGCCGTAGCCCTATTGGTTAGGACGGGGTGCAGGGGTTTCACCCCTGGCTGGGGGCAACGCCCCCACTCCGCCTTGAATCCTCTGTCTAAAATCCTCTGTCCTAATCAAACTGGCGATCGCTAGGTGGTTGCGTCCTGCAACCATGAGATCGCGTCCTGAGGCAGCAATGGGGATAATTTTTCAACAACCGCCTGGTTATATGCCTCTAGCCACGATCGCTGCTGGTCATTCAGCCGACTCAGGTCAATCAATCGGTTGTCGAAAGGAATATAGGTGAGGGATTCAAAGCCATACCAGCGAATTTTGGGCGGTTCGGAGGAATCGGCGTTTGGCTTGGCAGTTGGATCGGCAGTTAGATCGCTATTTGGATCGGTGTCTAGATCGGTCAGTTCCCTGACCACATACAGATTTTCAATCCGAATCCCACCCCAGCCAGGTTCATAGAATCCTGGCTCGATGCTAGTAATCATTCCCGGTTCCAGGGGGTGATTGGCCCGTTTGCTGATCCCATTGGGACCTTCGTGGACATTCAGAAAGGCACCTACCCCATGCCCGGTTCCATGGCCATAGTCCAGCCCCGCGAACCACAGGGTCGATCGGGCAATTCCATCTAACTGAGCACCTGTCGTCCCTTTAGGAAACTTTTGCATCGCACAGTTGATGTGCGCCTTCAACACTTCGGTGTAGCGTTCTACCTGGGCTGGTGTCGGTTCGCCAATGATCACAGTGCGCGTATCATCGGTCGTGCCGGAGGCATACTGCGCCCCCGAATCCAGGAGTAGAAACTCGCCCGATTGCAAAACCCGTTCGGGGTTAGGCGTACCATAGTGAACAATAGAACTATTCGGTCCGGCTCCAGAGATCGTGTTAAAACTCAACCCTTGAAAGTTTGCTTCCTCAGCATAAAATTGCTCAACGGTAGCTGCCACATCTGCTTCTGTGAGGATCTGTTTCTGGTCAAGCTGCTCAGATAGCCACTTTAGGGTGCGCGTTTTGGCCCGACTGGCTTTCAGGTTTGACAACCGCATTTGCTCTAGCTCGACGGAATTTTTGCGAGCTTTCATGCCCTCAATGGGATTGCTGGTTTCCACAAACTGACAGCTATCTTTCAGTTCTTGGGAAGTGAGGGTCTGGTAGGTTCCCAGGGTCGTGCGCTGAATATCTAACAAAATGCGGCATGGCGATCGGGAAGCCAGCGAGATTAGCGTCTCACCATAGCGTTCGTAGGGCAGTAAAGTAACCTGATCCTGTAGCAATTGCTGGATCTGTGGGTTAATCCGGTTCAGGTTGGTGAACAAAAAGGCGCGTTCTTGGGTGATGACCGAATAGGCAATGAAGACAGGATTGTAGGGAACATCCCAACCTCGCAGGTTATAGAGCCACGCGATTTGATCTAATTTAGTGACCGGCAGAATATCGGCATTTGACTTCTGCATTTCCTCTCGCAATCGCTGGAGCTTTTGCTCAGGGGTTTCTCCCGTAACGGCTTCGGGCAAATAGAAAAGCTCTGAGGCAGCCAGCTCAGGCAAAGGGTCCGTTTCTGCCCAGGGATGCTGCGATCGAACCTGATCAACCAGGTTTTCAGTCAGGGGTATCAGCCCAATTCCCCAGGGTTGCAAGCGCTGGCGGAGGCTGCGGAACTGGGCGATGGTGATCGTGAAGGGGTCAAACCCCAATCGAAACGTGCTTCCAGCCTTAGTAACTTCCTTGCCAAGTTCCTCCAGGGTTTCCTCTAGCGTTTTCTGCGCTTCTAACCCTAGTTTGGACACCTGGATCAGGGACGGATCTACTTCCAACTCTGCCTGCTCATAATAACGGGAATCCACAAACAGCCATGCCTGATCTTGCCCCACCAGCAAGTCTCCCGCCGACCCGGTAAACCCACTCACCCAATCCCGCCGACGTTTTGCTGCTGGCAAATATTCATTTAAGTGTTCATCAGCAGAGGGTAGCAAATAAGCATCTAGCCCGTTCTCGCGCAACAGCAATCGCAGATCAGAGAACTTTGCCCGAATGGATTGGAATTGGACTTGAGCTGGCAATAAATCGACAGAGATCATTTTGATAGGTATGGGGTATGGGGTACGGGATGGGGGGACGTGGGCTGGAGTTTTGGATCAACTCGAATGCGCTGCTTTTGCCGCCTGCCTACTGCCTTCTGCTCCTTTAAGATCCCAGCTTGAAGGCTTCGACAAACAGACTGTAGACCAGACCGACCTTGAGGGCATTAGGAATCTGAATTAGCATCGATCTCGCCGTTTCGGATTTACTCCGATAAGCGATCCAGCTAATTAACTCGACGATCCCAACCAAAATGGCAGCGACAACAATATCCACCCCCTGAGTCTGACCAGAAATCAAAGAAATCGCCGGACCCAGAAAGTTGCCTAGCAGGAGGCTAATAATCAGAACTGACAGACGCCGCCAGGGATTACGCAGCCATTCTCCTAGAAATTCAGTTGTAACGCCGATGAGAGTATTAAGGCGGGTGTTTTGCATATCTTTAATTCTGCTTAAAGTTGGAACATTCTGTCCACGAGCGGCTCAAAGATTGTTATTACTAGAGTAGATACACGGGGGGCACGGGAACGATGTGGGGGAAACCGGCAAGGGCTATTAAGTGGAAATGGTATCCTGCGATCGCGATCGTTGCTGTAGCCGTCTTAAGTTTGGGTAGTGTATGGGTTTTTAGCCATGTTTCCTTAGAGATCCAAACCCAACCTGCCGGGTTAGAACCCCTATCCCCTTCGGAAGCTGAAGTTCCGAAACCAGAAATTTCCCCAACGGCTGCACCTTCTTCAATCCCGACCCCATCTGTAAAGCCAACGGTATTGGCAGAGGACAGTTTATCCGGTTCCTCCCCTTCCGATTCGGGGTCGGCGTTTGTCCGTCAAGGAGCCCTAAGAATCAGTAACCCGACCTCCTATCCAATTCGGGTTGCCCTCTTAACGAAGAAGGCTACGAAAAGTTTAGATGCTTCAACGAGCGGCTCCGAAAGTCAAGCAGGCTATGATTTACCAGCCCATTGGGATTTTGATCCCCAGGAAGGCAGCAGTAAAGGGTTGCTGGTGTCCCTGCCCGATCGCCCGATTAAAGTCAAACCGGGAGATATCCTGGTTGCCTTTGCCCAGGATGGTTCCCGTCGCTATTGGGGACCCTACGTGGTCGGTGCGACTTCTCAGCCAGCCTGGAGTCCTAAACTGGTGGAGTGGCAGTTAGTTTTGGCACCCTAAAGAGTTTGAAAAGCCTGGCTCAAGGGTATTAGTGACGGTTTGTGGGGACGTTTTGTCACAGTCCGGCAAACCACTCATAGCCCTGATCTTCCCAGTACCCTTTTTGGGGTAACAGTTTGCTGGTTAAGGTGATACGAGTGACCCATTTGCTCTGTTTGTAGCCCAATTTGATGGGAGCAGCGAGACGGAGGGGGGCACCGTTATCAATCGGTAGGGGAGCACCATTTTTCTGATAGGCCAGCAAGGTTTGGGGGTGGAGAACAGATTCCAGATCCCAACTTTCATAGTAGCCATCAGCGGACTCAAAGTAGGCATAACGTACTTCTGGCTTTGGTTGCGCCAATCGGACAATCTCGCTTAAACGCACACCTCCCCACTGCACGATCGCCGCCCACCCCTCCACGCATACATGCCGGATCACCATTGATGTCAGGGGCAGTTTGTGAACCGCTGCCATATCCAGGCTCAGGGGATGATTGATTTCCCCATCGACTATCAATCGAAAGGTGGTGGAATCGATCATTGGCGTAAGCCGAAAGGTATTGATAATCAATGCTTCTGGCTCAATCGCGCTAGCTGGAAACTCTGGCACAGGCTTTTGGGGATTCAGGAGGAAAGCATCCAGGCGATCGTTCACAGGCATAAACAGCTTTCCGACTCCCCCTTCTAGCAGGGTTAAAGCAGAAGTGCCCAAAATCCAGCCCGCACCCGTCATTCCAGCAATTCTCAGAAAACTGCGACGGGGAAGTTGATCGGGTGGCTCGTTGATCGGTTGCATGGGGGGAGAGAGGGGGAGAGCGGGAGCGGGAGCGGAAGCCAGTAGGGACTGGTGACTGGAAACTGAGATCTGATGTCTGACTGCTCAGGGTTTTGAGAACATTGAATCGACTAGCCGATCGCCGCCTGCTTTGAGCGCCAGGAGAGAATGGGCGATCGCGAATACCAGCACGGCAGGCACAGTTAGGAAATGCAGGGTTCTTAAGGCAAACCAGCCGCCAAAAAATTCTGCAATCCAGCCAAATTGGGCAGGTTTGTACATTCCCACCCCGGTAAAAATTGCCAGCAGTAAAATCGGGATAATCGAGGTGTAAACAATCCGGTGCCATGCATAGATACGGCGGTTTGGGTTGCGGCTAAGCTGCAAAGCTTTGAGGTCATTTTTGCCCACATAGCGGTGTTTCCAGCGCTGAGTTGCCAGAACATAAATGCCATACCAGAGTAGGTTGAGAGAAAAGCACCACATGGCAGCAAAGTGCCAGTGCCTTCCTCCTGCCAGCCAACCGCCGAGCAGACCAATCCAGGGGAAATGCAACCCTGCTCGTCCTCCAAAAACTGGATTAGCGTTGTAAATCTGCAATCCACTGGTCAACATCAAGAACAGACTGACAATGTTGACCCAATGAAAGATCTTTGCCGGGGTTGCCTGGGATGGTCTGGATTTAGGTTGGGATTTGGGTTGAAGGTTAAGCGGAGAGGAGGAATCCACCGTGACGTTTTGTAAAGGCTACTGATTTAGTGTAGTGCGATTAGGAGCTGCGATCACGCTTCCCCCTTATCATTCGCTTCATCCGATCTCTATGCGTTGCCTATGAGCAGGTAGGCGTAATGAATTATAAGAGTGGGTAGCGGTGGTAGAAACACAATCTATAGCACTACTCCTATCGGTTAGGACGGGGTGCAGGGGTGGAACCCCTGGCTGGGGGCTTCGTCTCCACACCCCCTTTAATTCCAATGGCCTTACGCAAGCGTAGGCCATAACGTGTCTGTGAACTTAGAGGGATGAATGATGGATGAAACACCTAAATTTCTCAGTGCTGTGCCAGTTCTTCCGGCCCCTGATATTGCTGAAACGCTCGCCTTTTATACACAAAAACTGGGGTTCGCGATCGATTTCCAATCCGAGGACTACGCAGGGTTCAGTCGGGGAGCCGTACAGATTCATGTCTGGCAATGTGGCGATCGCTCCATTGCTGAAAATAGCAGTTGCCGGATCAACATCCGGGGCATTGAGCAGCTTTACCAGGAGTGCCAGACGCAGAATATCGTCCATCCTAAGGGTGCCCTCGTTGCAAAACCCTGGGGCTTGCGAGAATTTACCGTTTTAGACTTGAACGGCAATTGCCTTACCTTCGCCGAACTACCCCCTCCAGTAAACCGCCGGGACATCACCGATTAACGCAGCCTCTGCCAGCGCGACCTGATAAATCTCCTTCCATCCAGCGGACAATCCAGCAGAGAGATAATTTTGCAGACTGGAAAATTGCTGAAGCCGAGGGTGAAATTCCTTGCACTGTTCTCGAATCGTAAGGGCTTAGCCTGCGGCAGGCAGCGATCGCCCCCTGAATCTATGTAACACTCGCAATGGGAATCCTCAAATACCGATACAATAGAGCCTGTTTGTCGAATGTGCTGGCGTCTGCCCGAATCAATTAAGCAATCAGAGCAATCCTATGTCTGCCCTTCCATCTGCTCCTTTTTCCGCTGAAGAAATTGCCGCAGAGGGCATCAAGCCAGAAGAATACGAAGAAATTTTCCGTCGCCTGGGTCGCCACCCCAACAAGGCAGAACTGGGCATGTTCGGGGTGATGTGGTCTGAGCACTGTTGCTACAAAAACTCCCGCCCGCTGCTGAAGCAATTTCCCACCGAGGGAGCCAGGGTTTTGGTGGGTCCGGGAGAAAATGCGGGGGTGGTGGATCTGGGGGATGGGCTGCGGTTGGCCTTCAAAATTGAATCCCATAATCATCCTTCGGCTGTAGAACCTTTTCAGGGCGCAGCAACGGGAGTAGGCGGCATTTTGAGGGATATTTTCACCATGGGAGCCCGCCCGATCGCCCTGCTCAACTCCCTCCGGTTTGGCTCCCTGCAAGATGCCCGCACCCGCCGTTTGTTTAGTGGCGTTGTTTCCGGTATCGCCCACTACGGCAACTGTGTCGGCGTGCCCACGGTCGGCGGTGAGATTTACTTTGACCCCGCTTACTCCGATAACCCATTGGTCAATGTGATGGCGATGGGCTTGATGGAAACCCCGGATATTGTCAAATCTGGAGCCAAAGGTATCGGCAACCCCGTTTTGTATGTCGGCTCTACCACAGGAAGAGATGGGATGGGAGGAGCGAGCTTCGCCAGTGCCGAATTAAGCGATGAATCCGAGGCAGACCGTCCGGCGGTGCAAGTAGGCGACCCGTTTTTGGAGAAATCCTTAATTGAAGCCTGCCTGGAAGCGTTCAAAACTGGAGCTGTCGTGGCTGCTCAGGACATGGGAGCCGCTGGACTTACCTGTTCTACCTCAGAGATGGCAGCTAAGGGGGGGGTGGGCATTGAGCTAGATCTGGATTTAATCCCTGTGCGGGAAACGGGTATGGTGCCCTACGAATACCTCCTATCGGAATCCCAGGAACGGATGTTGTTCGTGGCCCATAAGGGACGGGAACAGGAACTGATCGATATCTTTGAGCGTTGGGGATTGCACGCCGTCACCGCTGGTACTGTGATTGCCGAACCGATCGTCCGGATCCTATTCAAAGGGCAGATCGCCGCCGAAGTTCCGGCTACAGCCCTATCCGACAACACCCCCATTTACCATCGGGAACTATTAGCTGAACCGCCCGACTACGCTCGCCAAGCCTGGGCATGGTCAGAAACAAGCCTGCCTGCCTGTACCCCAGAGGGTATCGAACTTGCGGGGGGCGACGTCACCCCACGGCCTGTTTCGACCTGGAATGAAATTTTGTTGCAACTGCTGGCAACTCCCACGATCGCCTCCAAACGTTGGGTCTACCGCCAATATGATCATCAGGTTCAAAACAATACCGTCATGATGCCCGGTGGAGCAGATGCTGCGATCGTCCGGGTTCGCCCGGTGGAGGTGAGACAAGAATTGGCGGAAGGCAAAGAACAGCAGGCAAAGGCTGACGAGAGCAAGGACAGGCGTGAGAAAACCATTGCTCCTGCCCTCCCGCCTACCCCACCCTCCGCCCCTAAAGGAATTGCCGCCACCGTTGATTGCAACGCCCGCTACGTCTATCTCAATCCGTTTGAGGGAGCTAAGGCAGCGGTGGCGGAAGCTGCCCGCAATCTGAGTTGCGTCGGAGCTGAGCCGCTGGCAGTGACAGATAATCTCAACTTTAGTAGCCCTGAAAAGCCGATCGGCTACTGGCAATTGGCAGAAGCTTGCCGGGGGCTGGCAAAAGCCTGCCGGGAGTTCGACACCCCTGTTACAGGAGGCAATGTTTCCCTCTACAACGAGACGCTGGATGCCAACGGAACGCCCCAACCAATTTATCCAACCCCTGTGGTGGGAATGGTGGGGCTAATTCCTGATTTAACTAAGATTTGCGGCCAGGGCTGGCGAACCGAGGGCGACATCATTTACCTGCTGGGTTCCCGTTTGGAAGCACGCCAGGAACACGCTACCGATCGGGTTGTCACCCTGGGTGGCTCGGAATACCTTGCAACTATCCATGGTCTGGTGGCAGGTCAGCCACCTGTGGTTGACTTTGATTTAGAACGACGAGTTCAGGCGGCTTGTTGCGCTGGCATCCGTCAAGGCTGGATTCATTCTGCCCATGATTGCGCTGAGGGTGGATTAGCCGTTGCCCTGGCAGAGTGTTGTATCAGCGGCGGCTTGGGAGCAGACATTCAGTTGCCAGTCAAGGGTGAAACGATCGAAGCAAAAGACAGAGGGCAGAAGGCAGACAAGGATGGGATCAGGGAATGGAATGATGAGTCGATTTCTCCTCCCTCTTCCCCCGCTCACCTCGTCTGCCGATGGGATTATCTCCTCTTCGCTGAGGGCGGAGCACGAATTTTGGTTTCGGTTGCGCGAGTCCGACAGGCAATCTGGGAAGACTACCTGAGACAACATTTGGGGCATGATTGGCAAAAACTAGGAAGGGTTGCGAGTAGCGCTACGGCGCTACTCATTCGCACGATGGATGACTACCCTTTAATCAACGTTAGGATGACAGATATGGACGATCGCTGGCGCAACTCAATTGAAACCCATCTAACCCGTTAACCTTCAAACACGGTTGCTCAAGATCCTGTCTAACTTCGCACGTTTTCCCAGGCTCCAAACTGCTACTATGTAACAGTTAGTTAATGAGAAGATTAAAAGAGCCTTAAATTTAGGTTTTTTACTCCTGCTCTCTAGGTATCCCGTCCTTAGAGGGATCTCTTTTTTCTTGTTAATTATTTCTTGTTAATTATAAAGTTTTTCCCGATTCCTTGCCTTTTTCTTTCAATCACCAAATCCTTCATCAGGAGTTGACTGAAGCATGATTCCCGACCATTCCTTCCCTGTTGGACCTTCCCCCGCTCAGTCCCCCGCTGCCGCCATAGAACTGGCTTCCCCCTCGGACCAACCAGACAAACCAGAAGAAGCCTGTGGAGTTTTCGGAGTCTACGCGCCAGAAGAAGATGTGGCGAAGCTAACCTACTTTGGTCTGTTTGCCCTTCAGCACCGGGGACAGGAATCAGCAGGAATTGCGGTCTTTGAAGGCGACCGGGTGGGGCTACATAAGGAAATGGGCCTGGTATCCCAGGTTTTTAGTGAGTCCATTTTGACGGAATTGGACGGAAATCTGGCGATCGGACACACGCGCTATTCCACCACAGGCTCTAGCCGGGTGGTCAATGCCCAACCAGCGTTGGTTGAAACCCGCTTAGGTCCACTGGCACTGGCTCACAATGGCAATCTGGTTAACACAACAGCGTTAAGGGAAGAACTGCTTCAGCGCAACTACAACCTGCTCACAACAACCGATTCAGAGATGATTGCGCTGGCGATTTCGGAGGAAATTAACAACGGCAAAGGCTGGTTAGAAGGAGCCATTAGTGCATTTCATCGTTGTCAGGGCGCGTTTAGCCTGACGATCGCCACTCCCACTGGCATCATGGGCACTCGCGACCCCAACGGCATCCGTCCTCTGGTGATTGGCACCCTACCTCAAAATACACCCAGCGATCCTTTGCGCTATGTCCTTGCCTCCGAAACCTGCGGCTTAGACATTATCGGAGCAGATTACCTGCGGGATGTAGAGCCAGGAGAACTGGTTTGGATTACCGAAGAGGGGTTAGCTTCCTTCCACTGGGCGAAGGAAGCCCAGCCCAAGCTGTGTATCTTTGAAATGATCTACTTCGCCCGTCCCGATAGCGTGATGCAGGACGAGAGTTTATATAGCTATCGACTGCGAATCGGTCGCAGACTGGCCCTAGAGTCACCTGTGCAAGCAGACATTGTCATCGCGGTTCCTGACTCAGGAATTCCAGCGGCCATTGGATACTCTCAAGCATCTGGGATTTCCTATGCAGAAGGGTTGATTAAAAACCGTTATGTCGGTCGAACATTCATTCAGCCTACCCAGTCAATGCGTGAGTCGGGCATTCGGATGAAGCTTAATCCCCTTAAAGACGTACTCGAAGGCAAGCGTGTAGTAATTGTCGATGACTCCATTGTGCGGGGCACAACGAGTCGCAAAATTGTTAAAGCCTTACGGGATGCCGGGGCGATCGAAGTTCACATGCGGATTTCCTCTCCTCCAGTGACCCATCCTTGCTTCTATGGCATCGATACAGATAGTCAGGATCAGCTCATCGGGGCAACTAAGTCCGTTACGGAAATTGCGGCTCAGATTGGAGTAGACTCTCTCAGATACTTAAGTTGGGAAGGGATGTTAGAAGAAACCCGTAGCGACCCCACCCATTTTTGCTCAGCTTGCTTTACGGGTGATTATCCTGTCCCAGTCCCAGAGTTGGTGAAGCGCTCCAAGCTGAAATTAGAGAAATTAGAAAAGATGACAGCGCTGGAAAAGGTCTAGAC
>JBAUTA010000830.1:0-2334 GCA_049581985.1 Kovacikia sp. | reverse complement strand
GAGTAATACAGTGATCGCTACGGAGATGCCCTCTCTCTTGTGGTTGGAAGCAGTAGGGTTGGGATTAACAATATGGGAGGGTGTGTTTGAGGATCAGCCAGGGTGATGGCTCCGCTGGTGTGACCGTGATGGAGGATCGCTAATATTTAAATACATAACAGCTTACATAAAGACTAATTCAATTGCTTAGAATGAACAACCGCTGTAAAACATTTTGTCATTTCAATGTTGTAGTTTAGCTAGCAGTCTATGACAGCATAACGAGTGCATCACTATTACGTGATGGTTTTAGCTCCCGATAAATCATCAATGTTTCCTGATTGACTCGTTTCACGCTCAACCAATCTAGATTTTGATGCGCTTGATGCTTCCAGTCATTCAATAACGCCGCATCCCTCAATAGTTGCTTTAATGCTTCTGCCAACGCCGCACTGCTTCTGGGTGGAATCAACAGACCTGCCTTGCCACCATCCAGCGCTTCTGGAATACCATCAACGTTGCTAGCGATAATTGCGCATCCGGCTTCTCGTGCTTCGGGAATTACTAGTCCAAATGGCTCTTTGTGAGAAGCAAGCACAAAAATGTCGGTTGACAATAGGTAACGTTGAGGTTCAGGTTGAAATCCCTCAAAATGGATACGTTCACTCACCACAGTTTGCCGCGCTTGTGCTTCAAACAGGGCGCGATCGTCGCCATTCCCAATCAAATAAAGCTGTGCTGTCGGAAATTCTGGAGCAATTTGGCTAAATGCTTCAATCAGTTCCGCAATACCTTTACGGCGAAACATTCCAGCAACGGTGGCGATCGCTGGATGCTGTAGCAACATTGGAGTATAGTCCTCAAGGGGACGAGTCCGGGGGCTGCCCAGAGTTCCGTTCCGCACCACGCGCAATTTTACTGAGGGAATGCCCCGCTGCATCATTGATTGAGCAACGGCATTGCTGACGGCAATGACGCGATCGGCAAGACCCATAAAAATTGCACTGCGTTGAAATTCGTTATGCACCGTAGACACCAGCGCATACTTCTGTCTGCCTTTCAGCAATTTTGCTAGAATCACGCCAGTCATCATGTGGGCATGAACAATGTCTGGTTGAAATTCCTCAATGATTGCCTGATAGCGTTTTATCGCCTGAATCAGTTTCCGTGGAGTTCTGGACTGATCAATAAAAAAGTGATGAATGCCATAGTGCTCTAGCAAAGCCTCGTATTCTCCACCCAAAGAGGCTACCCCTACCTTGTGACCATCTTTTGCTTGTAAACAAGCCAGATCCATTGCCACATTGACGATGCCGTTACCGATTTTTTGAATGTGGTTGGCTATATGAAGAATTCGCATTGCAGCAGCAATCCCTAGAATAAGTACAAGGATTCAACCTTGAAAATTTCAATACACTCTAAATGCCAGAAAAAATAATTAGTAGGTGATTAAATCCAAAGCCAGAGAAGCAGGTTATGGGCAAAACTTCGTAGATAAAATTTCATTTAATTTCAGATAGGGAACTCCTGCGGGCGGAGTGATTGTAGCAGTCATGATCAAAATGTTGGACTGCTTAGCTTATTTACGAGAAAAAATACTCATATGCTTTCACCCAAATACCTACGACTGTTTCTTGTGAGTATTCAGCTAGTTATCCTGGGATTCTTTCATAAATCCGGATGCTTATTTAAGCTAGAGTAATACCGTTTTGCAGCAATGGTCATGCCCAAAAAACCCCACAAGACTAAACCAATTACTCCTGCAGTTGCAACGTTAAGCCCAATCTGAGAGAGTGTGCCAATGGCGATTGCCATTGCCGCCGTTGCAAACGAATCAGACCCTGATTGGCTCTTGTGCAGAAGATTGAAGAATAGAAACCCTAGTCCAGCCAGGTAGGGAATAATGCCAAACCAACCAAGAGAGAACAGCATAGAAAGAATGCCACTATCACGACTGCCAATACTCGTATTTTGAATTTCAAAGCCCATGCCGCCACCCACCACCTCTGTCAATGCCAGGTTCAGGAGCGAATTGTAGCCTGTCGAGCGATCTTGAAAGCTTTGATCTTGCTGATTGCTGGACAACGACTCGAACCGAGAGCCAATCACCGAGGAAAACGGCTCTAGCATTACCAGTGGCACCACGGCAAGACTGGCAACCAAAATCCCCACAACCAACCGCATTTGCAGACGCGGCTTCAGTGCAGGCAAGAATACCACCATACCAGCGAACCAACTGAGCCATGCGGACCGAGCTAAAGAGAGTAGAAACGATAGAAAACCACCTGCAGCCGCAGGAATCATCAATGCTCCCTGATTACCACAAAATAGCAATATCAATCCTGCCATTATTAC
>JBAUTA010000829.1:0-4062 GCA_049581985.1 Kovacikia sp. | reverse complement strand
GGGCAACTCCGCTCATATAGCCGTTCCCGTTGGTGACGAGAGTAGCTTCATTGCAGTCCTCGAAATAGCGTCCGCCAACGCCCTTGAGTAACGGAGAGGTTGCCAACAGAACGGAAGTTGCCGCACCCTGCGCTATGGTCTTCTGCCGCTCAGGTGGGGTTTTAAGACCACCCGTATGCCGCTGGAGGTTGGTTGCGATCGCCCCAGGCATGAGGGCATTAGCGGTAATTCCATCTTTGAACCAGCGCGCAGTAGCACCCACAGCAAAGAGGATGCTTGCAGTCTTGGACTGTCCATACGCCAACCACGGATCATAAGGACGGAACATGAAGTGAATATCATCGAACACAATGGGCGACATCAGGTGCCCACTAGAACTAACCGACACGATACGGGCGACACCCTCTGCGGCGAGAGCGTCGTGCAGTCCGAGCGTCAGGGCAAAGTGTCCAAGATAGTTAGTGGCAAATTGCATCTCCCAGCCTTCGGGGGTGCGCTGTTCGGGCAGTGCCATTACCCCTGCATTATTGATGAGGATGTGCAGCGGCTCACGCCAGGCAGCAATGAATTTGGCAATTGAGTTGCGATTGCTTAGATCAAGCAGAGCAACCTGAATATTCTGGTTTCCAGTAGTAGCCGTAATGTCAGCCGCGACTTGCGCTCCAGCATCGGTATTACGCACAGCCAGTGTGACGATCGCTCCAGTTTGAGCCAGTGCCCGCGCCGTTTCTACACCGATGCCCGATGCGGCTCCAGTGACGATCGCCCGCTTGCCAGAAAGGTTAATGCCCTTGACGACCTCAGCAGCAGTGGAATGCCGTCCAAAGGGTGTTTTAATCAGGGTCATCGTGGGCTCCTTGATGAATGCCAAGTGTTATCTTTGTTGTCCATCCACATTGGTGTATGAACCTTACCAGTCGCGATGACCTTCAATCAGTCAGAGACCATCACCCATGTTCAGAAAGCCTAAGAGTCATAAAACTCTCCCTGACTGTTCGCATCTAAATCGCTGGGGCTAACTGCGTACCAATGGTGTATCGACCAAGTGTTCTGCTAGAAACCAAACTTGCGTCTCGTGGGTTCGTAGGGCTTGGCTTACGAGCAAATCGTTAGTGCCACTATCTTGATTTACGGCGGTTTCGTCGATCGCCTCTCTCAATTCCCCAATGATCAATTCGTGCGCTTCCAGCAATCGCGATAACATCACGGGCACTTCCTCAACCCCGTTGGGAGGACGCTTAATCTTAGTGACCTCTGCCACATGGCGCGGGTCAGAGATCGCTACTCCTCCTAGAGTTTGTACTCGTTCTGCCAATGCATCAATCAACTCAATCTGCTCACTAGCATGCTTGTCGAGTAATAGATGCAGTTGATAAAACGTGTGTCCCCGCATCAACCAGTGATGTTTCTTGTAGAGGTGATAGAGAATGATAGTATCTGCCAAAATTTGATTGACTAAAGCACAGTTTTCGCTGCGGGCACTGGGGTTGAGGGCGATCGGTAAATCACGGAGAGTACCATACTGCTGAATTTCGTAGCCATGTTGATGCAGTAAGGGTTGACTACGATCAGCTTCAGTAATTTCGCTTGTATTTTGAGTTGGCACGATCAAATCTCCTTTAATAAAATGGATGCAATAAAACGAGCCTCATTGAGATATTTGTCGGGGTACGCATCAAGAACTTTAATCACTTGCAGCAACAATCGCTGCCATCAATTGCTTCATATTCCAGAAATCGGTATAGCGCATTCCATTAACAAACAAAGCTGGTGCAGCGTCTACTCCACTTTGCCTGCCACTTTCAATATCTGCATTGATGCGATCGACATAAACTTGTCCAGCTAGATCTCGCAAAAATTGAGAAATATTGAGTCCTAAATGATTGGCATACTCCACCAGATAGCCGTTTCCCAACTCTTGTTGGTGGAGAAACAGCATTTCATGCATCTGCCAAAACTGACCTTGCGCCGCCGCCGCTTCCACTGCTTCTGCCGCATGTTGAGCCTGAGCATAAATCTGACGCTGGGGAAAATGCCGAAAGATAAAACATAGGTAATCCTCTCCTAGAGAAACATCAAGCTGTCGCTGAATGGCTTTAATTAACCTGTAAACGTCCGCACTCTGAGAACTTTGATAATCTCCATACAGCACCAACACCACCGCGGCATTCAGCCCACCCTGTCTATGATCCTGTGTGGAAGGCGGAACGGATAACAAACTTCGATCCCAATCTCGACTCACTGATACCTCTGAAGAGGGGAGATACTTATCGCAAGCGATCGCTCCATACCCCTCTTTGCGTGATTAGCCTATTACAAACTCAAATCCTGCAACCCACTTGCTATCTGTGTTTGTATGCACTCACTATAAGGAATCGACTCTTACTTGTCGTCCACTTAGAGTTGACAATTTTATCCAATCAAGCGATGGATAAACCAATCCCTCTGGTAATGGAAGATTGTCTCCAACTAAAGTTGGAATTCAAGTCTCAACTAAAGTACAACCTATAAGCTGACAAGCCCGCGTTTAACGGCAATAATGACGGCTTGAGTGCGATCGTTCACTCCCAGCTTGCTCAAAATACGATTTACATGCGATTTGACGGTGCTTTCACCAATACTTAAAGCAGTGCCAATTTCCTGATTACTCATTCCTTGCGCCATCAAATGGAGCACTGCCAACTCTCGCCCACTTAGTTCTGGATTGCTCATCCGCTGCACCAGTTTTGCCCCCACCTCTGGCGGAATATATTGTTGACCACTATGAACCGTGCGAATCGCATTCAGCAGTTCGTTCGGTTTAGCATCCTTAAGCAGATAGCCTTTAGCGCCTGCCTGCAAGCCACGATAGATATCTTCATCGCCATCGTAGGTGGTTAGCACAATAATCCGAGCCTGCTTAGACTCAGCACAAATTGCAGTAATGGCTTCAACCCCTGTTATTCGAGGCATTCGTAAATCCATTAGCGTCACATCAGGTTGGTATTCACGGAAAAGATTGATCGCCTGCTGTCCATCTTCTGCTTGAGTGATCACCGTCATTTCTGGATCGCGGTTAATGATAGTTGCCAATCCCTGCCTGACAATGGAATGGTCATCAGCAATCAGAACCCGAATTGTAACGGATTGGCTCATCATAATTCTGGCGCTCGATTGATAATGACGACAATTTCTGTCCCCTGCCCAGGTTGGCTCTGAATTCTCAATTGTGCGCCAATGTGCTCTGCCCGTTCGCTCATTCCTAATAAGCCAAAACCACTGCTCAATGGATCGCTACCCACTCCAAAGCCCCGTCCATTGTCTTTAACCCGTAAGATGCACTGTGTCTGGTTGTACACTAACTCAACCCGAATTTTGCTGGCACAGGCGTATTTAATCGCATTGGTTAATGCTTCCTGCCCAATTCTGAGTAAGTTATTCTCCACTTCAGTTGGTAAGGAATAGGCTGTACCCTGAGTTTCGCAAATCACAGCCGTGTCAGTCGTGGAGAGCATTTGAGCCATAATACGATGCAGGGCACTCTCTAAATTACCTTCTTCTAGTAGTCGCGGACGGAGTGCTGATACGGATCGCCGTGCCCCTGCCAGCCCAGCGCGTGCTAGTTCCTCAATCATTTCCAGATGTACTTGGGTTGTTTCCGGGTCATCCGCCAGCACTTGTGCTGCTGCTCCAACCTGAAGCAGAATACCTGTGAAGGATTGAGCCAGTGTATCATGAATTTCTCGCGCCATCCGGTTGCGTTCTTCCAGAATGGAAGCTGATTCAGCGAGTTTGCGATCGCTGATGTCTGTGTTTAAAGCATAAAATCCAATGACTTGAGCATTTGCATCGAAATCAGGAATTAAGGTTACACTCAAATACTTTTTGCCTGCTGGCAGAGGCATTTCTGCTTCAAACGTGGTTGTTTCTCCCCCTAGCGCCTGGTTAATGTAAGGTTCTATCATTTGATACGACGTATGATCTACCAGTTCACGAATCGACTTGCCTAAAATTTCATCTCGGCTACAGTTGCGCCAAATCTCATAGGTGCGGTTGACAAAGCGGTGGCGTTGCTCGGCATCA
>JBAUTA010000828.1:0-5135 GCA_049581985.1 Kovacikia sp. | reverse complement strand
ATCCAAACCATAGCCGTAGCCCTATTGGTTAGGACGGGGTGCAGGGGTTCCACCCCTGGCTGGGCGCAACGCCCCACTCCCCCTTTAATCCTCTGTCCTAAAATCCTCTGTCCTAATCAAACTGGCGATGGCTATAGGATCCCGATATAAAAAACGCTGGACCGCAGAGAGTGTCCTCTCTCTGCGGTCCAGCACTAAACCCTACTCAAGCTTGCCGACTCAACCGAGGGGCCAAACGGGAGGCTAAGCGGGAGGCTAATTAAGCTCCCTGACTCAGCTGAACGGTTCCTCGACTACGCCCATTTTGGGCAAACCGTCCGGCTAACACCTTTTGGTAAACCGCTTCATAGCCGTCAGTCATGCGCTCTGCACTAAAGTGCTTGAGTACATGCTCCCGGCAAGCTTGCCGATTCAGATCGGGAATGCGATTGATCGCTGCCACGCATTCCTCTATGTTGTGGCAAAGGAACCCGGTTTCCCCATGGGCAATGACTTCAGAGGTAGACCCTAACTCCATGGCAATGACGGGGGTGCCAGATACCATCGACTCAATCATGACCAATCCAAAAGGTTCCCGCCAGGTGATGGGGAATAGGGTTGCAAACGCATTCCCCATCAGGACGTTTTTCTGAGCATGATTCGCTTCGCCCAGGAACTCAATTTGCTGCCCATCAATTAGAGGCTTAATTTCGCTTTCGTAGTAGTCCACATCTACGGCGTCTACCTTCCCTGCGATCTTTAAATGCCAGCCAGAACGCCTGGCAATTTCGATCGCCACATGCGTCCCTTTTTCCGGTGAAATTCGCCCTAAAAAAGCCAAGTACGGAGGATCACTTGGCTTTGGGAAAAATTGGTAGGTAGAGGTGTCTATACCGTTGTAAACCGTTGCTACGCAGTTTAAACCTAGCCTGGGTTCTCGTTGGGCATTGGAAATACTAATATAGGGCTGGTTACGAGCATGGGTAAACATCTTCTCGTTGTCAGGCGTAAAAATACCATGCAGGGTATGAACGGTGGGTGTCTTTACTAAAGGTGCATAGGGCAAGGCAGAACATCCCATGTGAGAATGGATAATATCAAATTCGCCTGCCCGTTCATAAACCTGGCTGAGTTGCAACATCTCATAGATACCATATTCCCGAATGCTAGAGTCAAGCCGCAAAGCACGGACATGTACCGATTCCAACTTTGCGAGGCTGATGGAATCGCCGGAAGCGAACAGGGTTACCTCATGCCCCCGACGGACTAGTTCATCAGTGAGCAGACTAACGACCAATTCAGTGCCCCCGTAGGTTGGGGGCGGTACGCGCTCCCACAGAGGAGCAATCTGAGCGATTCGCATAATAAAACCTCCCGTATTCAAAAACCCTTTGTAGGTATTTATTGTTGGTCTAAAATTCCTGCTTCAATGGATAAACGTTACTGAAGTCTGTTGAAAAAATCACCATCCCAAAGGACTAAAGGCTACGCAAAACTTAATAAAATTCGATACGTTCTGTCAGGTGTGGAAGTCTCTACTTGCAAATGCGGCTATCCAGACTTGCCCTAAAGATCAAGTAGGCTGAACCTGCGTCCTAAGATGATCCCCTATGAAAAGAAGCTTCGTACTTTTCCTATCGGTCTGCTTCAATGCAGGGTTGATTAGCTGTTCAACCTTGTCGGCACCAGGTGGCGGCAGTTCAACCAGGAAACCGGATCCACCCGTGCCTGCTGAAGTTAAATCAGCGGTTGATGACAAGCAATCGAAAACAACCCAGGCGGTAGAACAGGCGATCGCTCAAGATCTTCCCAGGGAAATTGGGGTTCCAGTTAAGTCAGCCACCTGTCCCCAGCAACAGAATTTAGAAGTTGGTCAGGTGTTTGATTGCAAAGTCGAAATTGAGCAGGGAGCCTTTCTCGTCCGGGTTACGGTAAAAGACGCCAAAGGTCATTTGAACTTTAAGACCAAGCAACTCCTCGTTCTCTCGGAAGCTGAAAAACTGCTGCAGCAATCGATCAAAAAAAATCAGGGAATAGATATTAAAGCCAATTGTAGCGGCAAGGTCAGGGTATTTCAGAAGGTGGGCGATCGCATCGACTGTAAGCTCACTCAGCCTGACGGTAAAACTGGAACCGCCACGATTACGGTTGTCAGCGAGGAAGGCAAGGTAGACGCAAAGTGGAAACTGTAGATGGCTTTCTCCTGCCTCCTCCAGGAAATTCTCAACGGATGGCAACTTGCCACACTTTTCCTGTTTGCGAACCTGGTAAACCACTAATCCTTGCTGCTGAAGTTTTGTGCAGAGATTCGTCATAACCTTGTCGGAGGAGCAAACTAAAATCTCCCCCACGGACGGATAGTGATCCCGTATTTGTAAGGCCATGCCAGGGGAAGTCGTGAAGCAGGTTCATATCCCCTCATAATGGAGAAAGATGCTTCACATTGCTTTACTATGGCGAGAGACTTACGGGGATTTATCAAGCTTTTGGAACAACGGGGACAATTGCAGCGAATTAAAGCGCTGGTTGATCCGGACCTGGAAATTGCTGAGATTGCGAACCGGATGTTGCAACAAGCGGGTCCTGCACTTTTATTTGAAAATGTGAAAGGCTCTCCCTATCCCGTTGCCATCAACCTGATGGGAACCGTTGAGCGCATCTGCTGGGCGATGAACCGGGAAAAGCCAGAAGACCTGGAAGAGTTGGGCAAGAAATTGGCGCTGTTATACCAACCCAGACCGCCCAAAAAGCTTTCCCAGGCAATTGAGTTGGGTCAGGCATTATTTGATGTGATTAAAGCTAAACCGGCACGGGATTTGTTTCCCCCCTGCCAGCAGGTTGTTCTCCAGGGAGAGCAGGTGGATTTAGACAAGCTCCCTCTCCTGCGGGTCTATCCGGATGATGCGAATAAGGTGATCACCCTCGGTTTAATGATTACCAGGGATTGCGAGACGAAGATTATTAATGTCGGTGTTTACCGCTTGCAGTTGCAATCTAAAAACACCATGACCGTGCAGTGGCTTTCGGTGCGAGGAGCCACACGCCATTTACGAAAAGCGGTAGAAAGGGGACAAAAGCTAGAGGTGGCGATCGCCCTAGGGGTTGATCCATTAATCATTATGGCTGCTGCAACGCCCCTACCGATTGATCTTTCAGAGTGGTTGTTTGCTGGGCTTTACAGTGGTTCTGGCGTGCATCTAGCCAAATGCAAAACGGTGGATTTAGAGGTGCCCGCCGACTCCGAAGTTGTTCTGGAAGGAACCATCACCCCCGGTGAGGTTGGCATTGACGGTCCTGCAGGTGACCACATGGGCTTCTACGGTGGCGTCAATGAAAAAGCGCCCCTGATCCGGTTCCATTGTATGACCCATCGGAAAGACCCGGTCTACCTCACGACCTTTAGCGGTCGTCCCCCCAAGGAAGACGCAATGATGGCGCTTGCCCTTAATCGGATCTATACGCCAATTCTGCGGCAACAGGTGCCAGAGATTGTGGACTTCTTTCTGCCTATGGAAACTCTCAGCTATAAAGCGGCGGTGCTTTCCATTGACAAAGCCTACCCCGGTCATGCCCGTCGTGCCGCCCTGGCCTTCTGGAGTGCCTTGCCCCAGTTCACTTATACTAAGTTTGTGATTATTGTTGATAAGGACATTAACATTCGCGATCCACGGGCGGTTGTGTGGTCGATCGCCTCTAAAGTTGATCCGGCCCGCGATGTTTTCATCCTGCCCGATACTCCCTTTGATTCGCTCGATTTCGCCACCGAAAAAGCCGGACTGGGAGGACGCATGGGCATTGATGCCACTACTAAAATCCCCCCTGAAACCGATCGCACCTGGAGTATCCCCCTGGAATCCGATCCGGACATCGCCAGCCTGGTCGATCGGCGTTGGGCAGAGTATGGCCTGGCGGACTTGCAACTCGGTGAAGTGAATCCCAACCTGTTTGGCTACGATATGCAGTAAGTTTGCTAAACCTCTATGAGATCTGCCTTTGGCCCCCTGGCATGGGTTTCCCGTCCCCAATCTGCAACCTTCATTTTTTAAATTGGGATCAGTTACCGGGGCAACGATCGCCGTTTAAATCGGTATTATTTTGATTGAGATTCCTCGCAATAGTTTGGAGGGTTTATGAAATTTGAAGCGTTTATTCATTCACTCATGGTTCCGCCAGGTCAGAAAATTTCGCTTAAAAAAGATTACGACCCGACCGATAAGGCTGGCTATTTAAAGAAAGAGCACGCACAGCAAAAGTTGCAGGAAGGAATTGAGCAACTCGCTCAATATCAAGACGTTCTCTACGCCCAAAATACCTATGCGCTCCTGATCATTTTTCAAGCGATGGATGCAGCGGGTAAAGACAGCACGATTAAACATGTAATGTCTGGGATTAATCCTCAAGGTTGTCAGGTTTTCAGCTTCAAAGTGCCTTCCACAGAGGAACTGGATCATGATTATCTATGGCGATACTTTAAAGCCCTTCCAGAACGGGGAAATATTGGTATTTTTAACCGTTCCCACTATGAAGAAGTTTTAGTTGTGCGGGTTCACCCGGAAATTTTGGAATGCCGACAACTGCCGCCTGAGGTTAAAGGAGACCATATCTGGAAACGGCGATTTGAAGAGATCAATAACTTCGAAAAATATTTGGTAGATAACGGTATCGTCGTACTGAAATTTTTTCTGAATGTTTCCAAAGAAGAGCAGAAGGAACGCTTTCTAGACCGGATCAATTTGCCTGAAAAAAACTGGAAGTTTTCCACGGGCGATGCAAAAGAGCGGGAATTGTGGGATGAGTATATGCAGGCATACGAGGATGTGTTTAATCACACCAGCACTGAATGGGCACCGTGGTATATTATCCCCGCAGATCACAAGTGGGTTACTCGTCTTGCGGTGGCCACGGTGATCTCCGATAAGTTGCAACAATTGGATTTGCATTATCCAACCGTGACAGAGGCGCATAAGCAGGAACTGATCATGGCAAAGGAGATGCTGGAAGGTGAAGTTGGATAATAAGCAAAGGCTGTCGCTGAAGCATGTCTGTTGCTGATCGCAACATCTGCTCAATTGCTTGGGTTGAACAATTGTCGCGACTAATCCAAATGACCTTGGGTGGAAAACCTTGCATCAGGCTGAGGTCGTTGTAGTCAGAGT